>NZ_JBFAJA010000041.1:0-107316 GCF_040654975.1 Dactylosporangium sp. NPDC050588
TGCGAGCGCAGCGAGCATTGGGGGTCCGGGGTGAGAATCCCCCGGCGGGCCCCGCCGCGGCAGCGGTGGGGAGGCGAGCTATAGCCGAAGGCTACGGGCGGGAAACAGTGTTGCGCCAGGCGCGGCCGCTGCGTTCGATGAGGCGGTTGGCTTCGGTGGGGCCCCAGGAGGCGGCCTCGTACGTCGGGATCGGGCCGGTGTCCTCGGCCCAGCGCTCCAGGATCGGGTCGACGATGCGCCAGCACTGTTCGACCTCGTCGGAGCGGATGAAGAGGGTCGTGTCGCCGATGAGGGCGTCGAGCAGGAGCCGCTCGTAGGCCTCCGGGGACTCCTCGCGGAAGGTCTTGTCGTAGGAGAAGTCCATGCTCGCCGAGCGGACCCGGAACGAGTGGCCCGGGACCTTCGCGCCGAAGCGCAGGGCGATGCCCTCGTCGGGCTGGATGCGCAGGATGAGGGCGTCGGGCTGGAGCTCGGTCAGCTGCCGGTTGGGGATCGGCAGGTGCGGCGGGCGCTGGAACTGCAGGGCGACCTCGGTGACCCGGCTCGGCAGGCGTTTGCCGGTGCGGACGTAGAACGGCACGCCGGCCCAGCGCCAGTTGTCGACGTCGAGGCGCAGCGCGGCGAAGGTCTCGGTGCGTGACAGCGGGTCGACGCCGGGCTCCTCGCGGTAGCCGGCCATGAGCTCCTCGCGGGAGCCGCCGCGCGTGTACTGGCCGCGGACCGCGATGTCGTCGATGGCCCGCCCGCTGGGCAGGCGGATGGCCTGCAGGAGCTTCACCTTCTCGTTGCGGACCGCCTCGGCGCTGAACGACGCGGGCGGCTCCATCAGCGCGAGCGCGAGGACCTGCAGCACGTGATTCTGCACGATGTCGCGCATCGCGCCGGCGTGCTCGTAGAAGCTGCCGCGGGTGCCGACGCCGAGCGTCTCCGCGACGGTGATCTGCACGTGGTCGACCCAGGTGCGGTCCCAGATCGGCTGGAAGATGGCGTTGGCGAAGCGCAGCGCGAGCACGTTCTGGACGGTGTCCTTGCCCAGGTAGTGGTCGATGCGGAAGACCTGCGACTCGTCGAACGCGGCGTGCACCGTGGTGTCGAGCTGCTTCGCGCTGGCCTCGTTGTGCCCGTACGGCTTCTCGATGACCAGCCGGGCGAACGACCCTTCGCGGGCCCGGTGCAGGCCGGCGCCGGCGAGGCCGTTGATGACGAGCGGGAACGCCTCGGCGGGCGTCGACAGGTAGAAGATCCGGTTGCCGGCGGTGCCCCGGTCGCGGTCGAGGTCGTCGAGCACGGTGGCGAGCCGCTTGTAGGTCTCCGGGTCGTCGTAGCCGCCGGCGATGTACCGCACGGCGCCGTTGAGCTGCGGCATGCCGGACAGGCCGCGGTCGCCGAGGACGGCGTGGATGAACTGGTCGTCGTCCATCGGCGTCCGGGCGACGCCGACCACGGCGAACTGCTCGGTGAGCCGGTTGTGCCTGGCGAGGCTCTCGATCGCGGGGATCAGCTTGCGCCGGGTGAGGTCACCCGAGGCGCCGAAGATGACGACGGTCGCCGGTGGGGCGTGCCGGTCGTCGGACTCCTGCGGGATGGTGACGTGCTCACTGTCGCTCAGCATGGATGCGCGCCTCTCCTCGGACTGCCGCCGTGACATTACGAGTCAACCGCCGCGCACAGCAACGATTCCAGAACGTGACCGGCGTCTCGCAGATCCCACCCTACGGTCCTACAAGCGTTTGCATGACCCTCGATCGCTGCCGGGCGTCCCATCCACCGGGACACAAGCCCCTCATCGAACACAGGAACAACACTGGGCACCACCCAGGCGGTCGGCTGGTTACGGGCCGCCCCGGCGGGTACCTTTAGGTAGTCAAGAGCATTCGGAGAGTAATCGTGTCGCAGGACGGGGATGCGCGATGTCGATCACACCGGTAGCAGCCACCACCACCGGTCTCACCGCGACCCAGGTGCAACAGAACCGCCAGATCGATCTGGTCGACCAACAGCGCCTGGACGACCAGCGGACCCAGGACCGGGCGCAGGAGCAGCGGCTGCAGGACCAGCGCCTGGAGGACCAGCGCAGGATCGACGACCAGCAGGCGGTGCGCCAGGATCTGGTGCGTCAGGACCAGCGCCGCGCCGACGACCTCCAGCAGGCCCGCGACGACCAGTACCGGCTCGAGCAGCAGCGGCTGCAGGACGACCGCCGGCTCGAGGACCAGCAGCGGATCCAGGACCAGCTGCGGCTGGAGGACCGGCTGCGGCAGCGGGCGGAGGACGCCCGCCTGCAGTTCGAGCGGACCAACGACGCCGCGCAGCGCCTGACGACCCAGACCAACGGCATGTTCAACGGCAGGGTCGACGTCTACCTGTAAAGACGTCCAGCTGTAGGACGTCCAACTGTAGGACGTCCAGCTGTAGGACATCCAGCTGTAGGACGTCCACCGGTAAACCAGAAAGCTGGCGGCTACCTGGCGACGGCGAGGCGGGCCAGGCGCTCCGCGGAGGGCCAGCGCACGTCCCATGCCCATCCGGCCCGCTCGAAGAGCCGGATCAGCGCCGCCGACACGTCGATCTGACCGGGCAGCACGCCGTGCCGCGCGCTGGTCGGGTCGGCGTGGTGCAGGTTGTGCCACGACTCGCCCATGCTGAGGATCGCGAGCGGCCAGAAGTTCGCCGACCGGTCCCGCGCCGCGAACGGCCGCTCGCCGATCATGTGGCAGACCGAGTTCACCGACCAGGTGACATGGTGCAGCGCCGTGACGCGCACCAGGCCGGCCCAGAAGAACGCGGTCGCCGCGCCCCACCAGGTCCACGTGGCCAGGCCGCCGATGACCGCCGGCAGGATCAGCGTGAGGATCGTCAGCGGGCCGAAGAGCCGGTGCACGAGCCGGATGTCGCGGTCGGCGAGCAGGTCGGGCGCGAAGCGCTGCTGGTTGGTGAGGCCGCGGTCGAGGACCCAGCCGAGGTGCGCGTGCCAGAAGCCGCGCACGAGCGCCGCCGGGCCGGTGCCGAAGAGCCACGGCGAGTGCGGGTCGCCTTCCTTGTCCGCGAACGCGTGGTGCCGGCGGTGGTCGGCGACCCAGTGCAGGATCGGCCCCTGCACCGCCATGCTGCCGGTGACGGCGAGGGTGATCCGCAGCCACCGGCGGGCCTTGAACGCGCCGTGGGTGAAGTACCGGTGGAACCCGACCGTCGCCCCGAGGCACGTCACGGTGTAGAAGGTCACCGCGAGCGCGACGTCGAACCAGGTGAGCCCCCAGCCCCAGGCGAACGGGACGGCGGCGACGAGCGCCAGGAACGGCACCGTCACGAACGCGTACACCGCCACCTGCGCGGGCAGCGGGCGCCTTGCGGCCAGCATCGGAAGTGCCACGCCCGCCACGCTAGGCGGCCACGGTGACGGGCACGCCGCGCGAAGGATGCCAATCGACGACCGCCAGAATGCCGGTCGGCGACGGTCAGATGGCGTGGTTGGCGACGAACAGCCCGGACGGGTCCACGGCCGCCCTGATCGACCGCAGGCGGTCCCACACGGCCGGCGGGTAGGCGGATCGGACCGAGGTCGGCCCCTCGACGAAGTTCAGCAGCTGCGCGCCGGTCGACCACGGCGCCATCGCCGACACGACCCGTGCGGCGTCCCGCACGGCCGCCGCGCCGATCGCCGGCGTGGCCGCGATCCCGGCCGTGTACAGCGCGAACGACCCGTCCAGCGACGGCAGCGCGCCGGCGCCCGGGGCCGGCCGCCCCAGCGCGCCGCCGAGGTGGCGCAGCTCGGCGGCGACGGGCAGGGACGTGCCGGAGTCCGGGCCGGCGACCGCCAGCAGCGCGTCGGCGGCGGCGGGCGGCAGGTCGCCGAGCAGCGCCGACCTCGACACCGTCGGTGTCGGGCCCTCCGGGTCCAGGTGCAGCCGGATCAGCGACGCGGCCGGCGCGTCGTCGAACGTGTCCAGGAACGGCCGCAACGCCCGCAGCGGGGCGACCGTGGACGGGCCGGCGGGGCCGAGCACGGCCCCGTCGATCACGATCAGCTCGCGGCCCCGCAGGGCCGGCGGGAGCTGCGGCATCGGCGGGACCCGCAGCAGCCGCAGCGCCGTCGTCGCCTCGTCGGGCGCGGTGGCGGCCCAGTCGAGCCACACCGGCAGCACCCGTGCGGCCTCGCGCCAGTCCCAGGCGAGCAGCCCCGCGTAGGCGGTCCGGACCGGGAACAGGTCGAACTCGACGGCGGTGACCGCGCCGAAGTTGCCGCCGCCGCCCCGCAGCGCCCAGAACAGGTCCGCCTCGGTGGTGGCGTCGGCCCGCACCAGGGTGCCGTCGGCCGTGACCAGCTCGGCGGCGGTGACCGCGTTCGACTGCAGGCCGAGCGCGCGGGCGTACCAGCCGAGGCCGCCGCCGAGGGTGTAGCCGGTGACACCCACGTCGGGCGCCGAGCCGTGCAGCGCGGCGAGCCCGTGCGGCGCGGCCTGCTCGACCACGTCGATCCACAGCGCGCCGGCCTCGGCCCGGGCGGTGCCGCCGGTGATGGTGACGCCCGTCATCGCGGACGTGCGCAGCAGGACCACGTCGTCGAGCGGGCCGAGGGCCGCCGCGCTGTGGCCGGTGCTCTGCACCGCGACCCGCAGCCCGGCGGCGGCCGAGGCCCGGACCACCGAGGCGACCTCGTCGGCGTCGGCCGGGAACGCGACGGCGGCGGGCCGCTGGTCGACCGTGACGTTCCACGGGGTCCGCGCCGTGTCGTACCCCGGGTCGCCCGGGAGGTGCACCGCGCCGCCGCACAGGCCGCGCAGTGAGTTCGCAACAGTGGTCATGGCGTACACCCTGCGGCCGCGGCCTTGGAGCGAACTTGCGGCAGACCTGAGACCTGCGTCAGACGTGCGCGCGCAGCTCCGCGAGGGTCGTGACGCCCAGCTTGCGGCGGATCGCGGCGAGCGTGTCGCTGACGGTGTGCGGGGTCAGGAACAGCGCCTGCGCGATGTCACGGTCGTCGGCGCCGCCGACGGCGAGGGACGCGATGCGCCGCTCGCCGGTGGTCAGCGTCACGGACGGCTCCGCGGGCACGGTCTCGCCGAGGCCGGTGAGCGCGGCGGCGACGACGGCGCGCAGCGGGGCGGCGCCGCACTCCTCGGCGAGGCCGAGCGCCGCGCGCAGCGTCGCCGGGTCGCGGTCGAGCTCGCCGAGCGCGAACAGCGCCCGCGCGTGCTCGAGGCGCGCGTGCGTGCCGGCGAGCAGCTCGACGGCGGCCACGAGGTCCGCCCGGTCGCCCCGCAGTGCCCCGACGGCCCGCAGCGCCCGCCCGACGCCCTGCGGCGCCCCCCACCGCCGCATGCCCGCCAGATCCGCCGACACCAGTGAAAGCGCCTCGGACGAGCGCCCGAGCGCGGCCAGCGCGGTGGCCCGCAGCGACCCCTCCTCGTACCACAGCGGGTTGCCGGCCGCCCCCACGTCGAGCAGCGCGAGCGCCGGCTCGAACGCCCCCTCGGCGATCAGCAGGGCCGCCTCGGCCTGCCGGAACAGCCGGATCCCGTCGCCGACCCGCGGCCGGCCGCGGTGCTCGTCGACGAACGCGCGGGCCTCGGCCAGCTCACCCCGGTCGACGAGGGCCCGGACCAGGCACGCCTCGCCGTAGGAGATGCCGAGCGCGGGCGCGCCGCCCCAGCGCAGGCTCTGCTCGTTGGCCGCGATCAGCGAGGTGCAGGCCTCGGGCAGGTCGCCGCGCAGCCACTCCCGCCACCCGCGCCACAGGTGCGCGGCGAGCACGGTGAA
Organism: Dactylosporangium sp. NPDC050588; assembly: GCF_040654975.1. NCBI lineage: Bacteria > Bacillati > Actinomycetota > Actinomycetes > Micromonosporales > Micromonosporaceae > Dactylosporangium > Dactylosporangium sp. NPDC050588. Next base: position 5,758 of record NZ_JBFAJA010000041.1, read on the forward strand.
CAGCGACCCGCGGGTGTGCCCGAGCGTCAGCGCGTCGTCCCAGAGGGTGCCGGGATCCTGGTCGGCGCCTTCCAGCACGACACCCGCGATGACCCAGAAGAGCCCCGGGTCGCCGCGCATGAGGATGCCGTCGGCGAGCGCGAACCGGGCCAGCCGCACCGCCTCGTCCAGGTCCACCCCGCGGGCCATCAGCTCCCAGGCGCGGCACGCGGCGAGCATCCGCGCCCCGAGCCCGTCGCCGGAGATCACCGGAACCTCGGCGGGGAACGAGTCCGGGGCACCGCTGTACATGTATGCGGCGATGCGTTCCAGGGCCTGCATCCCCTGCCGCTCGTCGACGAACCCGGCCGCGAGGCGCGCCGACGCCCGCCGCGCGAACTCCGGCGCGTTCCCCTCGGGCCCGGCGAAGATCAGCGTGTGGATGAGCATCCGTGCCACCGCGGCGAACGTGACCGGGTCGGTGATCGGGTCGTCGTACGCGGCCCGCAGGTGCGCGATCGCCGCCGGACCGTCGTTGAGGGTCTCCACCTGCCCGAGGGCGAGCAGCACCGACGGGCGCTGCGGCGGCGCGGGCGGCTCGGCCAGGGCCCGCCGCAGGTAGGTCGCGGCGCCCTCCGGCGCGCCCCGGTGCAGCGCCGTGTCGGCCGCGGCCCGCAGCACGTCGACGACCCACTGGTCGGCGCGCTCCGGGATCTGCAGCAGGTGCGCGGCGACCTGCTCCGGCGCCGCGGACAGCCCGCTGAGCACGCGGGCGGCCCGCTCGTGGTGCAGCTGCCGCTCGCCGGGCGGCAGGTCCTGGTAGACGGCGTCGCGGACGAGCGGGTGCACGAACCCGACCGGGTACTCGTGCCGCACCACCTCGGCCCGCGCGAGCGCCGCGACGGCGGCCGCGGCGGTGGGCTCGTCGACGCCCGCGAGCGCGGCGATCGTGGGCAGGCCCGCCCCGTCGCCGAGGACCGCGATGGCCCGGGCGACGGCGGTGCTCGCCGCCGGCATCCGCCGCAGCCGGATGAGCACCATGCTGGACACGGCCCGCGAGCCGATCGCCGTCACCGTGCCGGCGTGCGCGTCGGTGGGCCGCACGCCGTTGGCCTCCAGGGCCCGCAGCAGCTGGCGCAGCAGCAGCGGGTTGCCGGACGTGGTGCGGTGGCACGCGTCGACGAACCGCGGCTCGGCGCCGTCGCCCAGCCGCTGCCGCACGAGGTCCGCGACGCCGGCGGCGCTCAGCGGGCCGGGACGCACCGGCGCGGCCGCCGGGTCCAGCTGCAGCTCGGCGAGCAGCGTCTCGTCGTCGTACTGCTCCCCGGTCCGCAACGTCGCGACGAGCAGCACGGGCAGCCCGTCGAGGCGGCGCACCAGGTACGCGAGGAACCGCAGCGAACCGGTGTCGCACCACTGCAGGTCGTCGACGACGATGGTGACGGGCCTGGTCGCGGCGACGTTCGCGGTCAGCCAGTAGAGCCCGTGCAGCGCCGCGAACGTGTGGTCGCCGCGCTCGCCGTCCACCGCGAGGTCGAAGACGGACGCCGCGCTCGCGGCGGCGCCCGCCAGGAGCCGTTCCCGCTCGGCCGGGTCGGTGAGCAGCGCCTCGAACAGCTGCCGCACGACGCCGAAGCCGAACTCCTTCTCCAGCTGGCTGCCGCGCGCCGTCAGCGTGAGCGCCCCGTGCCCGTCGGCGATCCTGCGCGCCTCCGTGAGCAGCCGGCTCTTGCCGATCCCGGCCGGGCCCTCGATCATCGCCAGCCGCGGCACCCCACCGAAAGCGTCGGCCGCCGCCATCCGCAGCTCGGCCACCTCCGCGTCCCGGTCGACAAGGTGCTCGTCCGGCGTTTTCCGCGTCTGTACCGCCACCGGGTCGACCTTCGGCGCCACGCCGGCCGGACCGGTGGCCGGCGCACCCTCGCCCGCCGGGTCTGCTGTCACCGGATCGCTCGTGGCACTCGCCCCTGCCGGCGTGCCTCGTTCTCCCGGCGGGCTCTGTGCTGCCGGCGTGCCGTGGCCTGCCGGAGTGCTCCGGCTTGCCGGCGTGGTCGGTGCGGCCGGGGCGTCGAGGGACTCCGACTGGGCGAGCACCTCGGCCTCCAGCGCGCGCAGCGCCGGCCCGGGGTCGACGCCGAGCTGCTCCGACAGCGTCTGCCTGGCCCTGCGGAGCGCGGCGAGCGCGTCGCCCTGCCGGTGCGCGCGGTACAGCGCGAGGACCAGCAACCGCCAGCGCTGCTCCCGCAGCGGCTCCTCCGCGACGAGCGCCTCCAGCTCGGGCACCAGCAGCGCGCTGTCGCCCAGCGCCAGCCGCGCCGCGAGCAGCTGCTCCCGCGCCACCTCGCGCAGCTGGCGCAGCCGCGCCGCCTCCGCCTGCGCCCAGGTCTCGTCCGCGTACTCCGCGTAGGCCGGCCCGTGCCACAGCCGCAGCGCCGCCTCGAGCAGGTCCCGCTGCGCGGCCGGGTCCGCGGTGCCGAGCGCCTCGGTGACACCCCGGTCGAAGCGCCACGCGTCGACCGCCCCGGCGTCCAGGGTCAGCGCATAGCCGGGTGGCCGCGACACGATCACGTTCCCGCGCGCCCGGGCCGTCGCACCGGGCTCCAGCCGGCGGCGCAGGTGCGACACGTACGCCTGCAGCGCCCCGGCCGCGTTCGCCGGCGGCTGCCCGCTCCAGACACAGTCGATGAGCCGGTCGGTGGGCACGATGTCGCCCCGGTTGACCACCAGCACCGCGAGCACCGCCCGCTGCCGCCGCCCCCCGAGGTCCACGACCTCCCCGTCGACCGTCGCGGTCATGTCTCCGAGCACACTGACCCACAGCCTGCCGGACAGCGGCGTGACCTGCACCGACCCTCCCCTGCCCGCACCCGTGCCGAGCGATCAACGTACCGCGCTGCACCCGGACGCATCCTCAGCCGTCTGGCGTACTTTCGAGGCTGGTCGTTGCGGCACCGGATCGGGAGGTTTCCGTCATGCAGGCACGTTCGCCGCGGATCGTGGATGTGAGCTGGGGCAGGATCGAGGTGGAGGAGGTCGGCGTGGTGAAGGACCTCAAGGTCTGGCCGGGCGGCGGCCGGGCCTGGGACTGGGGCGAGACGGGCACCCGGCACTCCCCCGGCGTCCAGGTCGCCGACGTCGAGGAGCTCCTGGAGCACGGCGCGACGGTGGTCGTGCTGTCGCTCGGCATGGACGAGCAGCTCGGCGTCCCCGACGCGACGGTCGACGCCCTCGAGGCGCGCGGCATCGAGGTACATGTGGCGGAGACCCGGGAAGCCATCGACGTGTATAACAGTCTGGTGGGGTCGGCGGCGGTCGGCGGGTTGTTCCACAGCACGTGTTGAGCCGGGAGCGAATCGGGGGCAGCGGGTGCGGCGGGTGTCGGTGGTGGGCAACTCCGGATCGGGCAAGTCGACGCTCGGCAAGGCGCTCGCGACGCGCCTCGGGGTGCCGTTCGTCGAGCTCGACGCGATCCACCACCTCCCCGGCTGGCAGCCGATCGACGTCACCGCGTTCCGCAAGCAGGTCGGCGAGCTCGCCGACGGCGACGGCTGGGTCATCGACGGCAACTACAGCGCCGTCCGCGACCTCGTCTGGGCCCGCGCCGACACCGTCATCTGGTTCGACCTGCCCCGCCACACCGTGATGCGCCAGCTCCTGTGGCGCACCCTCCGCCGCGGCGTCACCCGCCAGGTGCTGTGGAACGGCAACCGCGAGCACCTCGGCAACCTCTTCCGCCTCGACCCCCAGAAGTCCCTCCTGCGCTGGTGCTGGACCCGCCACCACGTCTACCGCGACCGCTACACCCGGGCCGCCGCCGAACGCAGGGACCTCGTCTTCATCCGCATCACCGCCCACCAGGACACCGCCCACCTCCTGGCCTAGGCTCCGCCGGCACAGGGTGTCGCCGGTTACATCGCGGGGCGGTGAGGCGTGCGATAGTTCACCGGCGGAATGTTTGACTCGGCAGCTATGTTCTACTGCGCGTCAGACCCAGGAGCTTGGAGCGTGCGAGATGCAGTTCGGAGTGTTCACCGTCGGTGACGTCACCCAGGACCCGACGACCGGCCGGGTGCCGACGGACGCGGAGCGGGTCAAGGCGATGGTGACGATCGCGCTCAAGGCGGAGGAGGTCGGGCTGGACGTGTTCGCGCTCGGCGAGCACCACAACCCGCCGTTCGTGCCGTCGTCGCCGACCACGATGCTGGGGTGGATCGCGGCGAAGACCAGGACGCTGCAGCTGTCGACCGCGACCACGCTGATCACGACCAACGACCCGGTCAAGATCGCCGAGGACTACGCGATGCTGCAGCACCTGGCGGACGGCCGGGTGGACCTCATGATGGGGCGCGGCAACACCGGGCCGGTGTACCCGTGGTTCGGGCAGGACATCCGTAACGGGATCGCCCTCGCGGTGGAGAACTACGCGCTGCTGCGCCGGCTGTGGCGCGAGGACGTGGTGGACTGGGAGGGCAAGTTCCGCACTCCGTTGCAGGGCTTCACGGCGACCCCGCGCCCGCTCGACGGCGTGCCGCCCTTCGTGTGGCACGGGTCGATCCGCAGCCCCGAGATCGCCGAGCAGGCCGCGTACTACGGCGACGGCTTCTTCGCCAACCACATCTTCTGGCCCAAGGAGCACACTGCCCGGATGGTGGGGTTGTACCGGCAGCGCTTCGAGCACTACGGGCACGGCTCGGCCGACCAGGCCATCGTCGGCCTCGGCGGGCAGGTGTTCATGCGGAAGAACTCGCAGGACGCCAAGCGGGAGTTCCGGCCGTACTTCGACAACGCCCCCGTCTACGGGCACGGGCCGTCGATGGAGGACTTCACCGCGCAGACCCCGCTGACCGTGGGCAGCCCGCAGGAGGTCATCGACCGGACGCTGTCGTTCCGCGAGTACGTGGGCGACTACCAGCGCCAGCTGTTCCTCCTGGACCACGCGGGCCTGCCGCTGAAGACCGTCCTGGAGCAGCTCGACATCCTCGGCGAGGAGGTCGTGCCGGTGCTGCGCAAGGAGTTCGCGGTCGGTCGGCCCGCGCACGTGCCGGACGCCCCGACCCACGAGTCCCTGAAGGCGCGGCAGACCGCGAAGGTGGACGCGTGAAGCGCCTCGTGGTGATCTCCGCCGGGCTGAGTCAGCCGTCGTCGACCCGCCTGCTCGCGGACCGGCTCGCCGCCGCGACCGTCCGCGAGCTGGGGGTGGACACCGACGTGCGGGTGGTGGAGCTGCGCGACCACGCGCACGCGATCACCGACCACCTGCTGACCGGCTTCCCGGCGCCCGCGCTCAAGGACGTCCTCGACGCGGTCGCGGCCGCCGACGGCGTGATCGCCGTGTCGCCGATCTTCAACGCCTCGTACAGCGGCCTGTTCAAGTCGTTCTTCGACGTGCTCGGTGACGACGTGCTCGCCGACAAGCCGGTCCTGCTCGGCGCGACCGGCGGCACCGCCCGGCACTCGCTCGCCCTGGAGCACGCGCTGCGCCCCATGTTCACCTACCTGCACGCGGTCGTGGCGCCGACCTCGGTCTTCGCCGCGACCGAGGACTGGGCCGGCGGCGGCGACGCGACGCTGCACCGGCGCATCGACCGGGCCGGCCGCGAGCTGGCCGAGCTCGCCGGCCGGCGCGAGTCGCCGGTGGTCGCCGACCCGTTCGCCCTGACCACCTCGTTCGACGCGCTGCTGTCGGGCCAGGGCCGCGCGGTCACCGACGACCTGCGGCGCTGAGCCCGGCCCCGCACGAAGGCCCGGGCCACGGCCCCGCACGAAGGCCCGGGCCACGGCCCGCGATCACTGAGGCCCCCGGCCGGGCAAGCGCCGGGGTCGCGCGGTCGCTAGCCCTTGGCCTTGCCCCGGCGCCGGGCGGTCCGGCGCCGGGTGGCGGCGGGCTTGGCCTTCTTCGCCTTGCGCCGCGGGACGGTGGCCTGCCAGCGGCGCTGGCGGAGGATCTTCTCGAACCGCTCGACGAGCCGCTCGCGCTCCTTCTTCGTGCAGCCGAGGTCCTCCGGCTCGAGGTGGGCGATCCGGTCGGCGATGACGGCGGCGGTGGCGTAACGGGCCCAGGTGGGCTTGCGCCGCGCGAGGTGACGGGCGTAGGCGGCCAGCACGAACCGCGCCGGCGGGTAGTCGGCGAGCGTCATGCCCTGACCGGACCCGTCGGCCATCGCCCGTAGCAGCGCGCCGGCGTGGTCGAGCAGGGCGTCGTCCACCTCGTCGGCGATGATCGCGGCGTGCAGGTGCGCGGCGGTCGCGACGGCGCCGGCCGTCACCGCGTCGAGGTCGTCGCCGGCGCACGCGTGCCGCAGCAGCCAGTCGCGCACCTCGGGCAGGACGGCGACGGTGCACAGGGCCTCGACGGCGTGGACCCGGCCCCAGCCCGAGGTGCGGGCGGCCAGCCACAGCAGCGCCTCGATGCCGGCGGGGCCGCGGTGGCGCAGCGACTCGGCGGCGAGCTCGCCGAACTCCGCGGACAGCAGCCCGATCGTGCGGATCAGCTCGATGTCCTTGTCCGAGGTGGTCGCCTCGGTGCCGAGCAGCGCCAGGCCGACGGCCACCTCGCGCCGGTCGACGCCGAAGCGCACCAGCCACCGGCCGGTCCGGCGGACGCGCTTGCGCCCGGCCCGCAGCGCCGCGGCGGCGACGTGTTCGTTGTCGGCGGTCGGCACGTACACCTTGTCGAACGCCCCGACGAGCGCCCTGGGAGCCGCGGCCGGCGAGGCGAAGTGCGCGTCGAGGATCGCGGCGACGTCCGCGCCGACCCGCCGCGCGTCGCGGCCGATGCCGGTGCGCGGGCGCTGGTCGTCTGGGAACGGCTCGCCGCCTGCGGGCAGCGGGTCGTCCTTGCCCTGGCGGTGCAACAGGACCGCGTGGTCGTGGAGCCGTTCACGGATCATGCCCGCAGATGGTGTCACACCACAGGTCACATGACGAGACGCAGTTTTCTGGCGGCGACGCCGATCGTGACCCGCTGCCCCCACGACAGCTCCAGGCGGTCGGCCTCCAGGCCGTCGGCGAACACCACGAGGCCCTCGCCCTCGCTCGCCAGCTCCAGGGTCTCGGCACCGTCGAGGCGGCCACTGGTCAAGGTGACACCGGTCGCCGGCGACGGCCACGCCTCGCGCACGAACCAGGTCAGGGCGGCCTCGCCGGGGCCCGGGCTCTCCGGCGCGTCCGCCCACTGCCGGGCGATCGAGGAGCACCATCCGGTGGCGCCGGTACCCGTTCCGACGACGACGCCCGACGACGAGTGCCGCTCCCGCGCTCCGTCCGATGTGGACAGTGTGTAGCGCGCCGACTGGTGGGTGACGTGCCCGAAGTAGACCTCGTTGAGGCCGAGGAGCTCCTGGCCGTCGTCGAGCGCCGCGGACACCATCGTGCGCTCCTGCGCCGGCAGGCCGGGCAGGTCCCGCAGCAGCTGTTTCAGTGCCTGCGGCCGGTGGCGCACGAGCACGCCCGGGTTCCTGTCCGGCGCCGGGTCGACCCCGATGACGGGCTGACCGTCGAGGTACTTCGCGACGTTGGCGACGAGACCGTCCTGCCCGACGGCGACGACGACGTCCTCGGGCGAGAACAGGAACCGCGACAGGTCGCCCCGGTCGAGGTGCCCCCGCCGCCAGTCGGCGGGGACGGCCGCGCCGGCGACGGTGAGCGCCGCCTGCTGCGCCGCGTGCCGGGCCGCGACCTCGTCGAGGTCCCTGCCCCGCTGCCGCAGGAAGTACGCGGCGGCGGCGCGGGTGCCGTGCCGGGCGAGCAGCTCGTCGAGCTCGCTGCGCCGCGACACCAGCACCACCCGTGGCGCGAGCGTGCTCACGACGGCCCTGCCCATGCGCTCATGACGAGCCCCTTTCCAATACGGTCGCAGCTCAGTCGGTGCCTGATGAGACGATGCGGCGGCGGACGAGGCGGCGGTGGCGGGGCCGCAGGATCCGGTGCTGCGCGGACCAGCGGCGGGCCATCACCGTCCGGCTCGACACGGCGGTCACGCCGGGCCGCCGAGGGAGCGGCCGCCGCCGAGGCGGTCGACGAGGCCGGTCAGCACGTCGGGGGTGACGGTGAGCTGGCCGATCTCGGGCAGGTTGCCGGCGAGCTCGCGCAGCGCCAGTGCCTGCAGGACGCCGGGTGCGAGGTCCCGGTAGGCGGCCAGGCGCGCGGCCTCCGCCTCGGCCTCGGCGAGCCCGACGGCGCGGACGCCCTCGGCCCGGGCCTCGGTGCGAGCCCGGTCGGCGTCCGCGTCCGCGGCCGCCGTGACCTTCAGACGCTCGGCGTCGGCGAGCGCCGTGATCTTCGAGCGCTCGGCCGCCGCGGTGGCCGCGACCTGCTCGCGCTCGGCGACGGCCTGGGCCGCGACGAGCGCCGCGGCGGCGTCGACCTCGGCCTTGCGGCGGGCGTTGGCGCCGTGCTGCTCGACGAGCGCCTGCTCGCGGCGGGCCAGCTCGATCTTGTTCTGCAGCTCGTTCTCGGCGATCGCGCGCTCCTGCTCGACGGCGCGGGCGCGGCGGGCGTACGTGGCGCGATCCGCCTCCTGCTGCACCGCCTCGCGGGTCGGCGTCTGCAGGGCCCGCTCCAGGTCGGGCTCGGGACGGATCGCGACGACGCGGGCGCTGACGACGCTGACGCCGGTGTCGGTGAGGCGCGGGTCGCCGCCGAGCGCCGCGCTGACGGCCTCGCGGACGGGCGCGATCCCGGCGGTCAGGGCGTCGGTGAGCGGCAGCCGGGCCAGCAGGTCCAGGGCGGGCTGCTGGGCGAGCTCGGCCAGCAGCGTGGCCACCTGGTCGAGCGGCTGCCCGCGCCACGCGCCGGACCGCGGGTCGACGGAGAAGTCGAGGCGGGCGGCGGCGACGTCGGGGGCGCTGATCCGGTAGGTGACCGTCGCCTGCACCGTGACGTCGGCGAAGTCGGCGGTGCGGGCGTGGAACAGCAGCGGCAGCTCGCGATCGTCGACGGGGACCTCGGACAGCACGGCGGTCAGCGGCCGGTAGTAGAACGACTGGCCGATGCCCTCGTGCCGCACCTTGCCCTTGACGTGGTGGCGGACCCACGAGGTCGGCGCGCCACGCAGGTGGCGCAGGAAGAAGCGGGTGGTCACGTCGGCCATGTCGGCACTCCCAGGATGAGTTATCGTCGTCTTGACGATAACCGTCGTCGCCCTTTCTCGTCAATGTGGTGATTAATACATGACGTTCGCCGTGACCGTCGATCTGGTGATGCTGACGATCCGCGACGGCGCGCTCAGCGTGCTGCTCATCCGCCGGGCGATCCCCCCGTTCCAGGGCGGGTACGCGCTGCCCGGCGGCTTCGTGCTGCCGGACGAGGACCTCGGCGAGGCCGCCGAGCGGGAGCTGGTCGAGGAGACGGGCCTGCGCGGTGCCGGGCACCTCGAGCAGCTCGGCAGCTACGGCGCGCCCGGCCGGGACCCGCGCGGGCGGGTCGTCACCGTCGCCTACCTGGCGCTGCTGCCCGACGCGCCGGCGCCGCGAGCCGGCAGCGACGCCGCCGCCGCGGACTGGGTGCCCCTCGAAGGGCTGCCGGGCCTGGCCTTCGACCACGACCGCATCCTCGCCGACGGGGTCGAGCGGGCCAGGGCCAAGCTCGAGTACACACCCCTCGCGGCCGCCTTCTGCCCGCCCGAGTTCACCATCGCCGAGCTGCGGCAGGTGTACGAGGCGGTGTGGGCCACCAGGCTGGACCCGCGCAACTTCCACCGCAAGGTCACGTCGACCGAGGGGTTCGTGGCGGCGACGGGTCGCAGCACGGCCGGTGAGCGGGGCCGCCCCGCGCAGCTGTTCACGCGCGGGACGGCCCCGGTGCTCCACCCTCCGCTGCTGCGGAAGGGTCAGTTGCCGGCGCTCTCGTAGCGGCGCAGGCCGCGCGAGAACACGAACCACGCCACCGCCAGGCAGTAGGCGGCGACGAGCGGGGTCAGCAGCCCGACCCACGCCGAGTTGCCGCCGAGCACGAACGTGACGGGGAAGAAGCTCACGAACGCGAACGGCAGCGCGAAGCCCAGCGCCGCCTTCAGCGCGAGGGGGTAGATGGACAGCGGGAAGCGGGCCAGGTCGCCGGCCTGGTGCACGGCGAACGCGAAGAGCGGGCTCGGGCTCTGCATCCAGAACGAGACCGAGTTCGTGGCGAGGTTGATCGCGACCTTGACGACGATCGCGGACAGCAGCACGACGACGGCGCCCGCGACCCTGCCCGCCGACCAGTCGATGCCGAGGTTCGCGACCGAGAAGCCGAGCATCAGCCCGCCGGTGACGATGTTGGACATGCCGTTGACCCCGATCTGCATGCTGCTGACCTGCAGGACGATCGGGTACGGGCGGACCATCATGTAGTCGAGGTCGCCCTGGTTGATCTGCCAGGCCAGGTTCCACATGCCCTCGAAGAACAGCGAGCCGACGCCCTCGGCGATCGCCACCATCGCGAACATCGCCACGACCGCCCAGAACGACCAGCCGTTGATGTGCGGCACCTTCGCGAAGATCGCCGCCAGGAACACGACGTTGACGACCTGCATGATGACCGTGCCGACCATCATGATCCAGAAGTCGCTCTCGTACTCCAGCAGCGAGCGCAGGTGCGCGCCGAGCAGCCGCACGTAGAGCCGGATGGTGCGCATGTCAGCCCCCGTTCACGGTCAGCCGGCGCAGCCCCCGCCGGAACAGGGCACGGGCACCGAACCACATGGCGAGGACCCAGCCGAGCTGCGCCACGACGAGCAGCACCGCGTGCCCGCCGGACGCCTGCCCGATGAAGATCAGCGCCGGGGTCGAGGTGAGCCCGGCGAACGGCGACCACTGCGCCGCGGTCGCGAGCCAGCCCGGGAAGAACGCGAGCGGCACCAGCGCGCCGGACAGCAGGCTGGTCAGCGCCTGCCTGGCCCACAGCACACCGACGAAGTTCTCCGTCCAGAAGCAGGCTAGGGTGCTCAGGTACGACACGGCGAACTTCAACGGCACGATCAGGACCATGCTGGCGGCGAACAGTGCGAGCATCGGCCCGGGCGGCGTGTCCAGTGCCCCACCGGCCGCGACGGTGATCGCGACGATGACGACGACGGCGACGGCCTCGATCCACACCCCACCGGCCGTCTCGGCGAACCGGGCCCGCTGGTAGTCCACCGGCTTCACCAGGTCCAGCGCGACGAGCCCGGAGCGGATCCGGTGCGACATCCGGAAGTCCACGAACGTGCCGACCAGCGTGGCGGACGCGAACGCGACGATCAGGTACGCCCGCATGTGCGGCCAGTCGAACCCACCGACCCGGCCGTCGGTGAGCAGGACCCGCCACACCGCCAGCAGCGCGATCAGCTGGAACGCGACCCCGCCCAGGGACAGCAGGAAGTTGCCGCGGTACGCCAGTGCGCTGAGCGCCGCGGCCCGCGCGTGTGCCAAGTACGGCCTCATGACTGGAGCACCAGCTCCCCGCTGTACACCCGCCGGATGACGTCCTCGATGGACGGCTCGTCGACACCGAAGTCGACGAGGTTCGCCAGCGGCGCGAGCGCCGTGACGACCTGTCCCGCGGTCATCGCGAACCGGTCGAACCGCACCGCGAACTGCAACGGCGTCTCGCCCGGCTCGATCGTCGCGCCCGGCAGCGCGGCGCGGACGTCGTCCAGCGGCACCGCCGTCTCCGTCTGCACGTTGAGGATCCGCTCGCGGGCGAACGCGTCCTTCACCGCCTCCAGGTCCCCGTCGAAGATGATCCTGCCCTCGTCGATGATGACCAGCCGCCGGCAGAACCCTTCGATGTCGCCGAGGTCGTGGCTGGTCAGCATGACCGTGGTGCCCTCGTCGCGGACCGTCCGGAAGAACTCCCGGACCCGGTCCTTCACGGCGAGGTCCAGCCCGATCGTCGGCTCGTCCAGGTACACGACCGGCGGGTCGTGCAGCAGCGCCGCGGCGAGGTCGGCCCGCATCCGCTGCCCGAGCGACAGCTTCCGGCCCAGGACCGGCAGCACCTCGCCGAGCTCCAGGACGTCCTCGAACCTGGCCATGCGCTTGCGGAACGTGCCGTGGTCGATGCCGTACACGTCGCGCAGCACCGACAGGGACTCCGACACCGGCAGGTCCCACCAGAGCTGCGTCCGCTGCCCGAACAGCACGCCGATCCGGTGCGACATCGCGATCCGGTCCTTCTGCGGCGACAACCCGTCGATGCGGACCTCACCGGAGGTCGGCATCAGGATCCCGCTGAGCAGCTTCACGGTCGTCGACTTCCCGGCGCCGTTCGGCCCCACGTACGCGACGGCCTCACCGGCCTCGATCGTCAGGTCGACGTGATCGACGGCGGTCTTGTCCACGAACCGCCGCACGAAGAGATGTTTGACGGCCCCCCGCAGCCCCGGATCCTTGTCCGGCCTGCGGAAGACCTTGGTCAGTTCTCGAGCCTCCACAAGTGCCATCGCCGGAGCGTAGTATTTCTTCGCGATCCGGATTAACCCGTTTCCGCCGGTGGACTGTGGCGCCCGTCGCTGTTTCCCCGTGATGCCGGCCGTGGCCCCTACGGCGCCTCGGCGATCAGCGAACCGGACGGGGTCGTGGCCGCGCTCGACAGGAACTTGGGGTGCTTGCTGCGCATGGTCGAGATGACCAGGTCGTACGGCACGTCGTCGAAGTCGCCGTAGAACCTGAGGAACTCCATGTGCCGGTTGCCGTCGCCGTCGAACGGGTGGTAGAGGCTGTCGGCGCGGCCGTCGAACTCCAGCGGCGCCATCCCGTAGAGCCTGCACAGCAGCTTGTTGAACACCGGCGTGGCTCTGACCCACCGCCCGTCCAGGTGCACCGTGGTCAGGCTGTGGAAGAACACGTCACCGCCGACGAGGTCGCGCAGCCGCGGCGAGGCGAGGTGGTTGCGCACGTCGCCGTAGGTGATGCGGCTGGGGATGCCGGCCGCGCGCACCACGGCCGCGTACACGATGGACTTGTGCAGGCAGAAGCCGCGGCCGCGGCCGATGACGGCGCTGGCGGTCAGGCCGGCGCGGCTCAGGTCGGCGTGGTAGACGTCGTACAGGATGCCGTCGCGCACGGCGTAGTAAAGCCGGACCGCCTTGTCGACATCGGTGGCGCCCTCGTCCAGGCCGGCCAGGGCCTTGCCGGCGAAGGCGGCGACGGCGGGGTGGTCGTGGTCCAGGAAGAACGTCGGTTGGGTGAGCACGGTCGGGTTCGCTGTCATGACACGTCCAAGGGGCGGTGCAGGCCCATCAGGGCGGCGAGCCGCTCCCGCTGGATCTCCGACGTGCCGGAGTAGATGGTGCCGGACACCGAGTTGCGCAGCTCCTTCTCCAGCCCGTACTCCGTCGTGTACCCGTAGCCGCCGAAGATCTGCACGGCCGCGAGGGCGGAGCGCACGTTGCTCTCGCTGACGATCAGCTTGGTGCGGGCGACGTCGGTGGTCACGTTGCCGCCGGCGGCCAGCTTGCGGGCGGTCCCGTAGAGCCACATGCGAGCGGTCTCCACGTCGGTGCCCATGTCGACGATCCGGTGCGAGATCGACTGGTAGCGGCCGATGTGCCCGCCGAACTGCCGCCGGGTGCGGGCGTACCGCACGCAGCGGTCGAGCCGGTGCTGCATCTCGCCGAGGTTGACGACGAAGCCGCAGAGGATCTCCCACTGCATCACCGCGTCGAGGATCAGCAGGCCGGCGCCCGGCGAGCCGACCAGGTGCGCGCGGGGCACCCGGACGTCGTCGAGGAACAGCTCGGCCAGCGGCGAGGTGCGCAGCCCCATCTTGTCCACCGGCTGGCCGACGCTGAGCCCGGGGGTGCCGCGCGGCACCAGGAACGTGCTGATCGCGGCCGGGTTGCCGAGCTTGCCGGTGCGGGCGTAGACGAGGATGACGTCGGCGATCGGCCCGTTGCTGACGAACGCCTTGCTGCCGTTGAGGACGAAGCCGTCGCCGTCGGGCACCGCCGTGGTGCGCATCGGGGTGATGTCCGAGCCGCCCGCCGGCTCGGTGACGGCGTGCGCCCCGATGACGCTGCCGGCGCAGACGTCCGGCAGGTACCGCCGCTTGAGCTCGGCCGAGCCGAACCGGTGCAGGGCCACCCCGGTGCTGACCAGGTGGGTCACCGCCGAGAAGCTCAGGCCCCCGTCGCGGCACGCCGTGCCGAGAGCCTCCAGCGCGTACATCGTGGTCGGCAGGTCCTGGGCCAGTCCCCCGTACTGCTCGGCGAACGGCAGCCCGAACAGTCCCAGCTCGGCGAGCTTCTTCCAGCCTTCGGTGTCGAAGGTGCCCGCCGCGTCGCGTTCGACGTGGTCGGTGCCCAGCGTCGCGGCGACCGCGAGCACGGCGTCGTGCAGCTCCTGCTGCTCCCGGGACCAGGCCATCTCAGTACTGGGAGTACTCGTCGGAGTCCAGCGAGTGGACCTCGTCGCCGATCAGCGGCGGGTTGAAGACGCTGATCAGTTCGAGCTCGCTGTCGGGGTCGGCGATCAGGAAGTGCGCGTCGTGCGCGTCGAGGGCGTAGATGACGCCGGGGGTGATCTCGAACTCCTGGCCGTCCGCGGTGACCACCCGCCCCGTGCCGCGGATGCACAGGCACGCCTCAAGGTGCCGGCGGTACTGCAGCCGCGACTTGGTGCCCGGGCGCACCGTCGTGTGGCAGACGGTGAAGCCCATCTTGTCGGCCTCCAGCAGGTACCGGCGGCTCAGGCCGTTGCCCCAGTCGACCGTCTTGGCCTGGCTCTGGTCCCGGACGATCATGGAGTCACTCCTTCTCTGCCGCTGAGGCGGCGTCGCGGACCCGGGTGTTGCGGGCGATGAAGCGGTCTACCGCCGCCACCGAACGGAAGTCGTCCGGGTTCAGGTCGATCTGGTCGAGGGCGACGGCGTACCGCTCGCTGACCCAGCCGACCAGCTCCAGCAGGCTGAGGCTGTCGACGACTCCGTTGTCGAGCAGGTCGTAGTCGCCCGGCAGCTCCGTGGCCGGGGTCCCGGGCAGGTACCGCGTGACGAGGTACTCGCTGATCTCGCGCTGATGGGTGCTCATACGGTCAGTTCCTTCTTGAGGCGGGCGCGGTCGACCTTGCCGGTGACGCCGACCGGCAGCGCGACGCTGCGCAGGTCGAAGACCGCGGGGATGGCGGCGCGGGCGAGGCGTTGCGCGCACCAGGTGCGCACCTGCAGGCCGGTCAGCCCGGAGGAGCGGGGGCGCACGACGGCGGTGATCCTGGCCCCGGCCGCGGCGTCGGGCAGCGCGACCACGGCCGCCTCGGCGATGTCGGGGTGGGCGAGCAGGACCTGCTCGACCTCCTCCAGGCTGATCCGCACGCCGCGGACCTTGACCTGGAAGTCGGTGCGCCCGACCAGCACGAGCCGGCCGCGGTCGTCGCGGGTGACCAGGTCGCCGGTCCGGTACCAGGCGTGGCCGTCCCGGACCGGGAAACGGTCGCCGGCCAGGTACCCGACGGCCTGGAACGGCGTCGACACCACCAGCTCGCCGGTGCCGGGCCCGTCGAAGGGTTCCCCGTCGTCACCGGCCAGGTGCGCGTGCACGCCGGGGAGCGGCGCCCCGAGCGGCAGCGGCGCACCGTCCCGGGCCTCGTCCGCGCCGAACGTGTGGATGAAGCTGTCGTTGGTCTCGGTGCAGCCGTACACGTTGTGCAGGACCGCCGCGGGAAACAGGTCCGGCAGGGCGGCGCGCAGCGCGGGCGGCGTGTGGTCGCCGGTCAGCACGACGTGCCGCACGTCCGGCACCGCTCCCCCGCCGCCCGCTGCGGACACGAGCAGCCGGTAGAACATCGGCACCGCCTGCACCACGTGCGGCCGGGTGGCGGTGACGAGATCCAGCAGGTAGGTGGGGTTGGCCGCCCGGTCGGGGTCGACGAGCACGACGGTGCCGCCGTGCCCGAGGGTGGCCCACACGTCGAGCAGGCTCAGGTCGAAGTTCAGCGGTGCGTAGCTGAGCACCCGGGTGCCGGCGCCCAGCTCGAACGTGCCGGCGGCCCAGCCGGTGAAGCGGGCCACGGCCGCCGTGGGTAGCGGCACGATCTTCGGTACGCCGGTCGAGCCGGACGTGGTCAGCATCAGGCATGTGTCCGGCGGCAGGGCCGGCGCATCGGCCGGGACCTGCGCCGGGGACCAGTCGAAGGCGCCGTCGCCGGTCGCTTCGGCGACGCCCGCGCACCCGGCCCGCTGGACCAGGCTGCCGGCCACCTGCGCGCCGAGGTCGACGGAGAGCAGCAGCACCGGCCGTTCGGCGGCGAAGCAGGCCAGGATGAGGGCGATGGTCTGCGGCGACTTCGCCGCGTGGACCGCGATCGGCTGCCCCGCCGGCAGGTCCAGCTTGTCCAGCGCCACCACGGCGGCCTCACTCGCGGCTACGAGCTCGGCGAACGTGGTCCCGCCGCCACGGTACGACACGGCGGTGCGCTCCGGAGCGAGCCGGGCCGCGGCGTACACGGCGTCGGCCGGCGCACGCCCGGTCATGAGACCTCCCGGCCGGCAGGTGCGGTCTGGGCGACTGGCTCCTTCTCGCCCGGCTCCTTCTCGTCCGGTGACTCCGCGTCGCCGGACGGGGTCCGCCAGGCGCCGGGCCGCAGCTGGTCCTCGCCGAGCAGGATGCTCGCCACGATCACCACGCCGCCGACCAGCACGTTCCAGGTGATCGCCTCGCCGAGGAACGCCGCGCTGAGGATCAGGCTGATGAACGGGACCAGGTAGTTCACCGCGGAGGCGCCGGTCGCGCCGATGTCGGCGATCAGCCGGTTGTAGAGGACGTACGCCAGGCCGGTGCCGAACACGCCGAGCGACACGATGCTCAGCACCACGTGCCAGCCGACCGACGACGGGGTGTGCCAGCCGAGGAACGGCTGCAGCACGGCGAGCAGCACCGTCGCGACGAGGGTCTGGGCCGTCGCCGAGGAGATCGGCGGGATGCCCCGGTCGGACAGGAACTTGCGGACGAACACGGCGTGCGCGGCGTAGATCCCGGCGACGGCCAGGCAGGCCAGCTGGCCGCCGATCGTGCCGCCCAGCTCGGACCACGGCGCCATCACCAGCACGATCCCGGCGAACCCGAGGACCACCCCGGCCGTGCGCCGCACCGTCGCCCGCTCGCTGCGCAGCTGCACGGTGGCCAGTGCGAGGGTCAGCAGCGGGGTGGCCGCGGTGAGCACGCCGGCCATCGAGGCGCTGGTGCGCTGCTCGCCCCAGGCCAGCAGCAGGAACGGGGCGACCATGCCGAGCACGGTGGTCACGGTGATGTGCACCCACACGAACCCGAACCGTGGCAGCCGGGACCGGGTCACCGCGGCGATGAGCACCAGGACCGCCGATCCGAGGACCAGGCGGCCCAGCACCTGCTGGCCCGGGCTCAGCTCCTCACCGGCCAGCTTGATCAGCGGGTAGCTGGAGCCCCAGATGACGCCGAGGAGGAGGAACTGCAGTGCGCTGAGCCCCTTCACGACGACGCTCCGGCCAGCACCGGGATGCTGTCGCGCCCGATCTCCAGGGCCTGCGGGTCGATGCTGTCGTCGGCGAGCGTGCCGCCGAGGTACCGTTCGTACGCGCTGAGGTCGAAGTTGCCGTGCCCGGAGAGCCCGAACAGGATCGTCCTGGTCACGCCCTCCTCGCGGGCGCGCAGCGCCTCGTCGACCGCGGCGCGGATCGCGTGCGTCGACTCGGGGGCCGGCACGATGCCCTCGGTCCTGGTGAACAGCACCCCCGCCTCGAAGCAGTCCCGCTGGCGCAACGCGACCGCCTCCATCAGGCCCTCCTCCACCACCCGGCTGACCAGCGGCGCGATGTTGTGCGCCCGCAGGCCACCCGCGTGCACGGGCGGCGGCACGAACCTGTGACCCAGCGTGTGCGTGCGGGTCAGCGAGGTGAGCCCGGCGGTGTCGGAGTAGTCGTAGGCGATCCGGCCCTGCGTCAGCGACGGGCACGCCGCCGGCTCCGCCGCGATCAGCCGCACGTCCGGCCCGCCGTGCAGCCGCGCGCGCAGAAACGGGAACGCCAGGCCGGCGAGGTTGCTGCCGCCGCCCGCGCACGCCACCACGATGTCCGGGTAGTCGCCGGCCCGTTCCATCTGCACGATGGCTTCCTGGCCGATGACCGTCTGATGCGCGCACACGTGGTTCAGCGCGCTGCCGCGCGTGTAGCCCCACCGCGGGTCGGCGAACGCGACCTGCAACGCCTCCGACTTCGCGACGCTCAGGCTGCCCGGGAAGTCGGGGTTCTCGTCGAGCACCGCGCGCCCGGCCTCGGTCTCGGTGCTCGGGCTCGGCGTGCAGCTCGCCCCGAACATCTGCATCAGCGAGCGGTGGTGCGGCTTCTGCTGGAAGCTCACCCGCACCATGAAGACCTTGGCCGCCATGCCGAACAGCGACGCCGCGAACGAGATCGCGCTGCCCCACTGCCCGGCCCCGGTCTCGGCGATCAGACCCGACTTGCCGGCCCGCTTGTTGTAGTACGCCTGCGGGATCGCCGAGTTCGGCTTGAAACTGCCGGTCGGGCCCACTCCCTCGTACTTGAAGTAGATCCGCGCCGGAGTGTCCAGCGCCTTCTCCAGGTTGCGGGCCCGGATCAGCGGCGTGGGCCGCCACTGCGCGTAGAACTGCCGCACCTCACCCGGGATCTCGAACTCCGGCTCCCGGCTGAGCTCCTGGTCGACCAGCGCCTCCGGCATCGTCCGCAGCATGTCGTCACGCGTCACCGGCTCGCCCGTCGCCGGGCTCAGCGCCGGCGCCACGTAGTCCAGGTCGGCGGCCATGTTGTACCAGGTCTCGGGAATCTCCGAGGGGCTGAGATCGAAACGTACCGCCTCCATGGAGGCCGCCTCTCTGGGCTACGGGGGTGCGGTGGCCATGCCTCGGGGTCGCCGCGAATGCCTCATGGTCAGTACCGAACCCCCCACGGTGGTAGGAGTTGCGGCGGATGCTAGGGGAAGCCCCAGTACTGGCAATTCCCCGGCCGCGCGCGTGGCATCGTGAACGCTCCGAACCCCCGCGACGGACCCGTCGCGGGGCGGCCGAGCGCAGGGACGACCGCCATGATTCGTGAAGTCACCGCCGACGACCTCGGCCTGCTCCACTCGCTGGTGCTGGACATGGCCGCCAGCGAGGAGGCGACCGACCAGATCAGCACCGACGAGGCCGAGCTCGGCCGCGCCCTGTTCGGCCCCGCACCCGTCGCCTGGGCCCACCTCGCGATCGACGACAAGACCGGCGACGTCGTCGGGTACACCCTGTGGGCGCTGGTCTACAGCACCTGGCGCGGCACCGCGATCCACGTCGACGACATCTACATCCGCGAGGACGCCGTCGGCACCGGCGTCGACACCGCCCTGCTGAGCACGCTGGCCGCGGTCTGCGCCGAGCGCGGCTACCGCCACATGCAGTGGTGGGGCCGGCCCACCAACGACCCGGTCGACGCCTACTACCGCTCGATCGGCGCCGAGATCCCCTCCGTGCTCGGCGAGGACATCGCCATCTACCGGCTCACCGGCGCACCGCTCGCCGACCTCGCCAGGCAGGCCTGACCCCGCCTCGAACGCAGACCTCCGTCAAGGAACCGAGGCCGTCCACGCCCCGAACAGGTCAACCGCCGCCAGCAGCCATGAGCACCTCACGCGGCACCGGCCCGCCACGGACGGGTCAACCGCCGCCAGCAGCCGTGAGAACCTCGCGCGGCGCCGGCCCGCCACGGATCCGGTGGACGGCGGACCTGACGGTGGCGACCGCATGCTGGTCCCAGCTGACCGGGTCGTGCCGCGGCCCGTTGGTGCCCGGCCTGCGGTCCCGGTCAAGGAACGCGACCATTGCCGGGACCACCGGCGCCGCCGCCGGCCCGATGTCGGCCAGACACCCGACGACCGTCCCGTGGCCGGCTCCGAACAGCGGCGCCCACGGAACCCCGTCGACAAGCCCGGTCAGGACCGGCAGCGCGCTGGACGCGTCCGCGGTGCACCGCCAGAGAGCGTTCGCGGCCTCGGCCCGGGCCCACTCGAAGGAGTCGGTGAGTCTGCCGCGGATCACCGCCTCGTGCCCCGCGGCGGCGGGACCCATGTCCGCGAGCAGCGACAGCGCCGTCACGTCAGCCAGTGGGACGGCGGCGAGCCGGGCGAGGGCCGCCGCCGTCGCGGTGGTCTCCTCCCCGGTGATCCGCCACCGCGCCCAGAGCAGGGCGCCGAGGGAGTCCGGCGCCACGCCGTCGGCGAACCGATCCAACGCAGGCACCGCAACGCCAGCGCCAAGCCGATCCAACGCAGCCGGCGCGACGCCAGCCGCAAGCCGATCCAACGCAGGCACCGCGACACCGGCCGCGAGCCGATCCAACGCGGGCACCGCGACACCGGCGGCCGGCCCGATCCTGCCGAGCGCCGTGGCCACGGCCTTGTGCCCGGACGCATGGCCGGCCGTCCGGTCGAACTCCGCGTCGCCGAGCAGGCGGGCGAGCGCCTCGGCGGCGCCGGCGGCCTCCTCCCGCCAGCTGGACAGCCCGGCGACGAGGTCCTGCCGGACGTGCCGCCAGCCATCGACGTCCCCGGCGGTGAGCCGGTGGACGACCGCGGGCAGCAGCGCGGCCGCGTGCGGGCGCAGCAGGTCCAGCAGCCGCTGTGGCGTGCGGTCCATCCAGATCCACCCTTCCGGCAGCGCGCAGGTGCCGGCGGTCAGCAGGTCGATCAGCGGCGCGACCGCGCGGGCGTCGCCGCGGTGGGCGAGGGTGAGCGCGGCCCATCCCCGCAGCTCCGGGTCGTCGTCGTGGTCGAGCACGGCCGCGACCCGGTCGGCGACCCGGTCCGGGACGGCGCCGCACCGCGCGAGGCGCGAGCCGACCGCCGACCGCACCGTGCGGCTCGGGTGGTGAAGGCACTCCGCGAGCAGCTCGAGCATCGCGCCCGTCCCGTCCCGCCACATCCTGACCTGCCGTGCCGCCGCCTCGCACGCCGACACCACGACCGCCGGATCGTCGTGCGTCATCAGCGCCGCCGTGAACCGGCCGGCCACCTCGCGCCCCTCCGCCGCCGGCCGGCCCACCGGATCCGGCCGCAGCGGGAACTCGTGCGTGTCACCGAGCAACGCCACGAGCCACGTGCCCATGCCATGGTCCAGCTGCTGGCTCATCCACGGCACCCGCCGCATCCAGGACTCCGCCTCCTCGGCGCCGGCCAGCAGCAGCCGCAGCAGCGGCTCCGGCGGCGCCGCCGGGGTCGCGCACAGCCAGGCGAGCACGGCGGCGAACCGCACGTCGAGCGGATGGACCTCGCCGCCGCACAGATCCCCGGCCCAGGCGACGACCTCCGCAGCGTCGCCGTGGTCGAGAGCCAGCTGCGCGACGGCCAGCACCAGGCTGATCCGCACCGCCGGGTCGGCCTCCACCGCCAGCCGCCCGCGCAGTGCCGCCGCCGCCTCGGGCGAGCCGGCCGGTGGCACCGTGGCCAGCGCATACGCCGCCGCCGACCGGTTGCCGGGAGCGGCGTCGCCGAGCAACGGCAGCAGCGAAGGCACACCGGCGAGCACGGCGGCGCGGGCCGCCTCGGGTGACGGGCCGCCGAAGCTGTCGCCGTCGTCGGCGACCCGGAGCAGGTCGGAGCGCAGCGCCTGCCGCGAGCGGTCGGAGCGGACGGCCTGAGCCGCCAGCAGCAGCAGACCCTCCCGGCCGTGGACGCCCGGACCGGCCGCCGCACGGATCAGGAACGGCACCGCCAGCGCCGCCGGCGCGCTGCTGCCACCCTGATGGCACACCCTGTTTCCCAGCGTGGCGAGGCTGCGCTCAGTCGTCTCCGGATCGGGGTCCAGCAGGCCCCGCAGCAGCGCCGGCACGTCATCGGCCCTGCCGTAGAAGTGCTCGAACGCAGCCCAGTCGACGTCGTCAGGAGTCGGGAAGGGCAGGGCGAGCAGCGCGGTCATCGCTTCCCGCACGTCGGGTCTCATGCCCGTCATCATGCCGGCGGAGTACGACAAAAACGGGCGGCGGACGGCGGGATGTTCTGGTTCAGGTGGAAGACGTTGTCCGGGTCGTAGCGGTCCTTGAGCGCGGTCAGCCGGGCCAGCTTCGCCGGCGGGTACGCCCGGCGCACCCCCGCCGCGCCCTCGTCCCCCAGCGAGTTGACGTAGACGCCGCCGGCGAAGGGCTCGAGCAGCCCCGCCGCGGCCCGTGCGGCGGCCCGGCGGGCGCCGTCCTGAGCGGGGTCGGTCCACGAGGAGCCGGCGCCGAACTCGAACATGGTGTCGCGGTGGCCGAACGCGGTGGCGTCCTCGGCGACGTCGGCGATGGCACCGCCGTACCCCTGCAGGCCCGCGCCGCAGTGCTCGCCGGCGGCGATGAAGGCGTCGACCGCCGCGTCGGGCATCGACTTGAGGTAGTGCGAGCGCCCGTACCGGCGCAGCGCGTGCCGGCCCGAGCTGTCCTCGCGGCGCTGCAGTTGCAGGTACGACATGGGCCGCCGCGAAACGGTCCCGCCCTCGGTGAACAACGGCTGGTAACCGACGCCGGGCCCGGTCCAGACATAGCCGAGGGTCAGGGTGCCGGGGGCGCTCCACGCGGTGAACGTCGCCTGCCGCGGCGCGGTGAGGTGCTCGTCACGCCACCGGCGCATCGCCGCGTGCCGGGCGGCGCCGGTGAACGTCGCCTCCACGACGAGCGCCTCGGTGCCCG
Source organism: Dactylosporangium sp. NPDC050588 (assembly GCF_040654975.1). Taxonomy (NCBI): domain Bacteria; kingdom Bacillati; phylum Actinomycetota; class Actinomycetes; order Micromonosporales; family Micromonosporaceae; genus Dactylosporangium; species Dactylosporangium sp. NPDC050588. The sequence continues at coordinate 28,336 of NZ_JBFAJA010000041.1, forward strand.
TGTCGTGCAGCGCGAACTCGAACCCGGTGACGATCCCGAAGTTGCCGCCGCCGCCCTTCAGCCCCCAGAACAGCTCCCCGTCGGTGACCCGCTCGACGGATCCGTCCGCCGTGACGAGTTCGTAGGAGACGACGTTGTCGCAGGCGAGCCCGTGCTGCCGGGCGAGCCAGCCCATGCCGCCGCCGAGCGTGAGGCCGCCGACGCCGGTGTGTGACACGTTGCCCGCCGTGGTGGCCAGGCCGTAGCGCTGCGCCGCGTCGTCGAGGGCGCCCAGCAGCGCGCCGCCCTGCACGTACGCGCGGCGCCGGGCCGGGTCGACGCTCGCCCGCCCCATCGGCGTCAGGTCGATCATCATGCCGCCGTCGGTGACCCCGAACCCGGCCGCGCTGTGCCCGCCGCACCGCACCGAGATCTCCAGGTCCCGCTCGCGGGCGACCCGGACCGCGCCGGCCACGTCCTGGACCGTCCGGCACCGCACGATCATCGCGGGCCGGCGGTCGAACATCGCGTTCCACACCTGCCGGGCGTCGTCGTAACCGCGGTCGCCGGGCCGGAGCACCTCTGCTGTCCCTGTCGTCATGCGTCGAGCTTCCCGCCGATTGGACCCCGCGGTAAGGTCCGTTCTTGTGGCACGTGAGAGGACCAATCCGGAGCTGCTCGTCGCGCTGGACCCGGCCGGCGGGCCGCTGCACCGCCAGCTGGAGACGGCGATCAGGACGGGCATCCGCGGCGGCCGGCTCACCGTGGGCAGCGCGCTGCCGTCCAGCCGGGCCCTCGCCGCGTCGCTCGGCGTCTCCCGCGGGGTCGTCGTCACGGCGTACGAGCAGCTGACCGCCGAGGGCTACCTGACCAGCCGGTCCGGCGGGTACACCACGATCGCCACCGGACCGGCTCCCGCGGCCGCGCCGCCGCGCCAGGCCGAGCCACCGGCCCGGATCAGCTTCGGCTACGGGCGCACCGACGTGTCGCGCTTCCCCCGCGCCGCGTGGCTGCGCTCCGTCCGCCGGGTGCTGACGACCGCGCCCACCGACCGGCTCGGCTACACCAGCGGCCAGGGCACCCCCGAGCTGCGGGCCGCCCTCGCCGACTACCTCAACCGGGTCCGTGGCACCGACGCCCGCCCCGAGACGATCGTCATCTGCGGCGGCTACGCCCAGGCGGCGAACCTGCTGATCCAGGTGCTCCGCGCGGCCGGCGCCACCCGCCTCGCCGTCGAGGACCCGTCCTCCGACGACGACGCCCGTGTCCTGGCGCTGGCGTCCGGCATGACCGTGACCGGCGTCCCCGTCGGCCCCGACGGCGTCGACGTCACGGCCCTCGCGGACGTGGCCGCCGATGCGCTCGTGCTGACCCCGTCGCACCAGTGGCCGACCGGCGGCGTCCTGCCCGCCGCCGCCCGCGCCGCCGTCATCCGGTGGGCCGCCACCGGCGCGCTGGTCATCGAGGACGACTACGACGCCGAGTACCGCTACGACCGGGCAGCCGTCGGTGCCATGCAGGGCCTCGCCCCGGACCGCGTCGCGTACGTCGGCTCCGCCAGCAAGACCCTCGCGCCCGGCCTGCGGCTCGGCTGGATGGTCCTGCCGACGCACCTCGTCGCCCCGGTCGTCGAGGCGAAGGTGCTCGCCGACCGCGGCTCCCCGGCGATCGACCAGCTGACCTTCGCGGACTTCCTCGCCGGCGGCGAGTTCGACCGGCACCTGCGGCGGATGCGCCCCCTGTACCGGCGCCGCCGCGACGCCCTGCTGGCCGCCCTCGCCAGGCACCTGCCCCGGCTCCGCCCCGTCGGGATCGCGGCCGGCCAGCACCTCGTCGCGTGGCTGCCGCCCGGCCTGCCGGAGGAAGCGGTGGAGGCCGCCGCGCTGGCGAGAGGGCTCACCGTGTACGGCGTCGGCCGCTTCCGCCTGGCTCCCGGCCCGCCGGGCCTGCTGTTCGGCTACGGCCACCTCTCCGAACCCGCCATCGAGGAGGGCGTCACCATCCTCGCCGCCGCCCTGTCCGACCTGACCTGACGGCCCGCGCGGGTCAGGCGGAGGCGCGCAGGATCAGCTCCGGGTTGAAGATGACCGAGCGCGGCGAGCGGCCGGGTTCGCGGATCCGGGTGAGCAGGAGCTGGGCCATCTCGCCGGCCATCTCCTCGACGGGCTGGCGGACGGTGCTCAGCTGGGGGTGGCACTCGAGGGCGGCGGTGCTGTCGTCGAAGCCGATGACCGCGACGTCGTCCGGGACGGTGCGGCCGGACTCCTGGATGACGCGGAGCGCACCGTCGGCCATCAGGTCGTTGGCGACGAAGATGCCGTCGACGTCGGGGTGGGAGGCCAGCAGCGCGCGGGCGGCGCGCTCGCCGCCGCCGCGGGTGAAGTCGCCCTCCACGTGGGGGGCGTCGGCCTGGCCGTGGGCGGCGACGGCGGCGTGGAAGCCGGCGAGGCGGTCCTGGGCGGCGGGCATGTCGAGGGGGCCGGTGATGGTCGCGATGCAGCGGCGGCCCAGGGCGGCCAGGCGGTCCACGGCGAGCCGGACGCCGGCGCGCTGATCGACGTCGACGAAGCTGGTGTGGACGGGCCGGCCGGGGCGGCACGACAGGACGCAGGGCACGCCGAGGTCGACGAGCTGGCTCGGGAGCGGGTCGTCGACGTGGCTGGAGATGAGCAGGGCGCCGTCGACGTGGCCCTGCCGCAGATACCGCATGACGTGCTCGCGGGCGGGCGGGTCGGCCAGGAAGATGACCAGGTGGATGCCGAGCGGGCGGAGCACCTCCTGCGCCCCCGCGGTGACCCGGCCCAGGTAGGGGTCGGTGAAGGTACGGGTGAGGAACGGCGTCTCGTAGCCGCGGTTCTCCGGCTCCGACACCACGAGCGCGATCGAGTCGGTGCGGCGGGTGACGAGCGAGCGGGCGGCGAGGTTGGGCACGTAGCCCGTCGCCGCGATCGCCCGCTCGACGGTGCGCCGCAGCTCAGGGTCGACGGTCTGCACCCCGTTGATCACACGGGAGACCGTGGCGCGGGAGACCCCGGCATAGTTGGCGACCTGTTCCAGCGTCGGTGGTCGCGTGTCGCTGCCCGTCATGGTTCTCACGGTAGATCGTGCCCCCGCGCGGTGAGAAAAGGGAGCCGTGGATGGACGGCGCTTGCGTCTCGTCCATCCACGGCCAGATCGAGAAACTTACGCGGTGCCGTTGGCGCCGCACTTGACTTTCAGGCGGATGCAGTACGCGACCCGGCGCTCCATCTCGGCCTGCGGCCAGGCGTTGAAGAAGTCGCCGTGCATCGTGAACCCGGCACCCGAGCTGAGCCGGATCCTCGACGGGTCACCGTTCACCGGGTACCGCAGGACCTGCCGCAGCTTGGGCACCGGCACCGGGTGGGTGGACGGGCAGGCGCCGTTGACGGGGTAGGCCATGTGGCTCTTGTGGTCGGCGGAGTCGAGGTCGCGGCCGTTCCAGCACTGCGGGAAGTCGAGGTACGACTCCAGCATCGAGTCGGCCGGGCAGTTGATGAAGTCCTTCCCCGCGCCGGACTCGTTGTGGTGCAGGCAGGACCAGCGGGAGATGGTGGTCGCGTCGGGTGCCGTCGCCTTCGCGTTGCCGGCGACGATCCGCAGCCCGAAGGGCAGCGGCTGGGTCTGCTCCCGCACGGCGTCGCTGACGCCTTCACCGAGGTAGTAGAAGGTGGTGATCACCGGCTCCTTCGCGACCCCGTCCTGGTACAGGGTGGGCACCCAGTACGAGGACTTGTCGACGGCCGGGTTGCAGTTGCTCGGGCCGTTGGCGAGGTCGTTGACCGTCGAGTTGCCGTTGGTGACGGTGCTGCCGAAGAAGCTGTGCATGTGCGACGCGCCGGGCAGGCCGGGGAAGACGATCGGGTCGTCCGGCAGCCGGTGGCTGAACGGGCAGTCGGCGAGGAACTCCGCGACCCGGACCGCGCCCGGCGGGATGGTGGTCGGGTTGTTCGTCGGCGTGCTGCCGCCGGTCCCGAACACCTGGAACTCCCACAGCGACACGCCGTACTGCGTGGCCCGGCGGGTCGTGTTCAGCTTCACGTACCGGCCGGAGCCGGACACGTTCAGCGTCTGCACGCCGCCGGTGCCGTTGACGGTGGTGTTGATCGTCGTCCACGAGGTGCCGTTGGCCGACGTCTGGATGGTGAAGTCGCGGGCGTACGCGGCCTCCCAGTTGATCACCACCCGGGTGATCGTGGCGGGCGCGCCCAGGTCGACCTGCAGCCACTGCGGGTCGCTGAACGCGCTCGACCACCGGGTGCCCCCGTTGCCGTCCACCGCGTTCGCGGCGGCGGCGCCCCCGTTCTCCACGGACGACGCCGTGACCGGCTTCCCTTGGGAGATCGGGATCTCAGCGGCGTCCGCGGAGAACGCACGGACCGAAGCGTACGTGCCAACCAGCGCGGTGAGCGCCAGCCCGATCAGGAACTTCCTGGTCAGGCCCCTCCCCAGGACCCGGGCGCTCATGCCATCGCCTCCGCTACGCTCCGGCGCCGGCCTGAGCCGACAACCTGCATCAATGGGGAGCAGCCCGAGCCGCTGCGCTGGCCGCTCACTTGTAGACCCGCACGTAGTCGACGTACATCCGGGACGGGAACGGCGTGGTGGCGTCGATCGGGCCCGGGAAGTCACCGCCGACCGCGAGGTTGAGGATCAGGTAGAACTGGTGGTCGTACACCCACGGGCCGCGGGTCGTCTCGACCGTGTCCTTGTCGGCGACCAGGATGACCTGGTTGTCGACGCGGAAGGTCATGTGCTTGCTGTCCCACTCGGTCGAGTAGACGTGGTAGTCCTGCGACAGGTCGACCGTGGAGATCTTCTGGCCGTAGCCGCCACCGCCGTTGTAGGCCGGCGCGTGCAGCGTCGAGTAGATCTCGTTGGTGTTCCTGCCGAGGATCTCCATGATGTCGATCTCGCCGTTGTACGGCCAGGGGCGGCCGGTCAGGAAGTCGGTGCCCATCATCCAGAACGCGGGCCAGAGGCCGTTGCCCTTCGGGACCTTGATCCGGGCCTCGACCCGGCCGTACTGGGTGGAGAACTTGTTGCTGGTGTTGATCCGGCCCGAGGTGTAGTCGCGGCCGCCGAGGGTCTGCTTGCGGGCCTCGATGACCAGCGAGCCGCCCTGGACGCTGGTGTTCTCCAGGTTCGTGTAGTACTGGATCTCACCGTTCTGGCCGGTGCCGGGGTCGATCGTCCACTTGGAGGTGTCGACGTTGGTGCCGGTGTTGAACTCGTCCGACCACACCAGGTTCGTCGCCGGGAAGATCGGGTCGGCGGGGTTCGCCGGCGGCTGGACCGGCTGGCCACCGGTGCCGTACACCTTGAACTCCCACAGCGAGTAGCCGTAGCCGTTGGAGCGCTGCGTGCCGTACATGCGCACGTAGCGGCCGGTGCCGGTGACGTTCAGGGTCTCCTTGAAGCCCTTACCGGTCGTGGTGGTGTAGATCGGCGTCCAGTTGGCGGCGTCGTTGGAGGTCTGGATCTGGTACGACACGGCGTACGCCGGGTCCCACTGCAGCACGACCTGCTTGATCTGCGCGGTCGCGCCGAGGTCGACGTAGATCCAGCCCGGGTCGACCCAGCCGTTCGTCGGGCTCGTCGCCCAGCGGCTCGCCGGGTCGTTGTCGAACGCCTTGTCCGGCGTGCACGGGTTGCAGTTGGTGTCGTTCTGCGAGGTCGACGCGACGGCCGGCTTCTTGTAGGACAGCAGGACGGTGTTGCCGGGCGGCTGGCTCGGGGTCTGGCTCGGGCTGCTGCTCGGCGTGTCGTTCGTGGTGGGCGGCGCGCCCTGCACGCGGACCTGGACCTCCCACAGCGAGTAGCCCCACTGCGTGGCCCGTGCGGTGCCGTTGATCCGCACGTACCGGCCGGAGCCGGTCACGGTCAGCTCCTGCACGCCGCCGGTGGAGGTGGTCGTGCCGTAGATCTGCGTCCAGGTGGTGCCGTTGGTGGACGTCTGGATCTGGAACGCGGTCGCGTAGGCCGCCTCCCAGTTCAGGGTCACGCCGCAGATGGCCTGGGTGGTGCCGAGGTCGACCTGCAGCCACTGCGGGTCGGACGCGGCGCTGGACCAGCGCGTGCCGTTGTTGCCGTCGAACGCGGACGCGGCGGGCGTGCCGGCGTTCTCCGTCGAGGAGGCGGTGGCCGTCTTGCCCTGCGCCACGTTGGCGGTGCCGCAGCCGGACGGCGTGCTGCCGCCGTACACCTGGAACTCCCACAGCGACACGCCGTACTGCGTCGCCCGGGCGGTGGTGTTGACCCGCACGTAGCGGCCGGAGCCGTTGACGGTCAGGCTCTGGTTGCCGCCCGTGGAGGTCGTGGTGGCGTAGATCTGCGTCCAGGTCGTGCCGTTGGCGGAGGTCTGGATCTGGTACGCGGTGGCGTAGGCGGCTTCCCAGTTGAGCGCCACGCGGGTGATGGTCTGCGTGGAGCCCAGGTCGACCTGGATCCACTGCGGGTCGCTGAACGCGCTCGACCAGCGGGTGCCGGTGTTGCCGTCAGTCGCGTTGGAGGCGGGGGAGCCGGCGTTCTCCGTCGACGAGGCGGTGGTGGGCTTGCCCTGCGACAGCAGGGTCTCCGCGGCGTCGGCGCGGGTCACGACCAGCACGATGTAGGTGCACAGCATCGCGGCCACCGCGGTGGCGATGACACCGGTGCGCGCGGCGCGCCGGCCGGTCGTAAATCGTGAGAGACGTCGATGGCCGGGGGCGGGTGCCGACCAAGGCATAGGGAGCTCCATTCGTGTCGCTCGGGTGACCAGTGTGTTACGGGGTGATGAGAGAGCGCTCTCTCATCCGGTCACTGTGGACCCTTGGTCGAGTCGTGTCAATGCTTCGGCACGAATGGGAGAGCGCTCTCCAAACATCGACTACCAGCAGCTCACAGGCCGTCGACGCTGCGTGGAGTAGTGACGAACCCTGATATGCGCGACGCGGGGAGCGCTCTCCCCAGGTCAGGCGTGCGGGCGGCGCATGATCCAGACCGGCAGCCGGCCGTCGACGGTCAGGTGCTCGACGACGTCGAAGCCGGCCCGGCGGTACACCTCGACGTTGCCGGGATTGGAGGTCTCCAGCAGCGCGGGCAGCCCGTCCTCCGCCGCCCGCCGCAGGGCCGGTGCCATCGCGGCCCGGGCGAGGCGCCGGCCGCGGTGCTCCGGGTGGCAGGCGAGGACCCCGAGGTACCAGCGCCGGTCCTTCGGCATCACGGCGGCGACGGCGTGCTCGTAGACGGCGAACCGCCCGGTCGGCACGTGATCCGACGGCGGCGCGTCCGGCCCGTCCCACATCGCGACGGCCGCTCCCCCGTCGGCGACCCAGACGGTGCCGTGGCCGACCCGCGCGTCGAAGAGCCCGCCGGCGAGCGCCGCCGCGTCGCCATCGAAGGTGGCGTCGTCCGGGTAGAAGAAGCGGAACGCGGGGTCGGCGGCGAACGCGGCGACGACGGTGGCGACCACCGCGTCCCGATGCGCGGGGGTCGCCACCTCGATGACGGGCTGGGTCAGGGGTGTGGTCACGTCCAGGTCATATCACGCAGCACCGCGTCGAACCCGGATTTTCCGATCGCCGGATCGGCAACCGTGATGGTGTACCAGGTCTGGTGGTCATCGGACCACCAGCCCGCCGACCGGTCGCCGGGGCGGTCGTAGACGACCGCCGTCCGGCTGCCGAGCCGCAGCGTGTGGTCGGGTTCCGAGAGGATGACGCCCGCGCTCAGGCGGTAGGCGCGCAGCGCGAGGTCCGGTCCGCCGGACCGGGTGAAGCGCCACGCCAGGACCCCGTGCTGCCGGACCGCCGGGAGCTCGGTCCAGCCGCCGGCCGCCAGATCGGGCAGGTCCGCGGCGCGGACCAGGACCCGCGGCTCCAGGGGCTCCCGGCCGTCCACGATGCCCCGGCCGCCGACCGCCTGGGGCAGCTCGAACGTCCGCGACACCGGCTGGCTGTCGTCGCCGCAGCCGGTGTACGAGCCGGCCAGGTGCAGCGCGATCCGGTTGTCCGCCCACTCGACCCGGTCGTCCGCCGGGTCCCGCTCGACGCACTTGCCGGGCAGCGGCGCCGCGTACACGGTGATCCGGGTGCCGGTACGGTCGATCCGCGCCACGTCCCACGGGACCTGCGGCACCCCCGCCCGGCCCGTGGGCGCGGCCGGCGCGTCCGGTGCCCCGCCCGTGGGCGCGGCGGCGAACCCCGCGAGCAACGCGAGAGCGGCGGCCACGACCGCCCCCGAGCGGATGGAGCGACGGCGGCGGATCCGGCGGCGGATCTCGGCGTGCGGCGCCGTCAGCAGCGCCGGCGGTACATCGGCGACCGCGCGTGCGAAGAGGTCGGTGACCTGCCCGTGGCTCATCGGCGGACTCCCTCGCTCAGCAGCTCCAGCAGTTGCGGATCGTTGCGCAGCGCCGCCAGGGCCCGGGCCGTGTGCGACTTGACGGTGCCGAGCTTCAGGCCGAGGGCGCGCGCCGTGTCGGTCTCGGTGAAGTCGCCGTGGAAGCGCAGCATCAGCACGGCCCGCTGCTGCCTCGGCAGGCGGGCGAGGGCACCGGCGAGCAGGTGGCGCAGCTCCACCCTCTCGAGCCCACCCCCGCCCGCCGGCGGCTCCGGCAGCCGCTCCGTCGGCAGCTCGCCGCGCCACCTGCGGCGCCACCAGCTCAGGTACGTGCTGGCGAGCATCGCCCGCAGGTACGCGCCCGGCGCGCCGTCGCGGATCCGCGGCCAGCGCCCGTACGCCCGGGCCAGGACGGTCTGCACCAGATCCTCGGCCCGGTGCCAGTCGTGCGTCAGCAGCCAGGCCGAGCGCAGCAGCCGCGGCCAGGCCGCACTCACGTACGCCTCGAAGTCGTCCAACGGTTCCCTCCCCCGGGGCGGTCCCCCGCGGTCAACGACGCCGTCCCGGCGAAAGGTTGTCCTCCACCTTCTTGAGGTACGCGGCGATGGCGTCGCGGTTGCGCGCCAGGCACGCGATCCGCGCGTCCATCCTGTCGCGCTCGGCCGTCAGCAGCGCGATCAGCTCGTCGCTGGCGTCGGAGACCGTGATCGTGCACGGGTTGTCGGTGCACGGCAGCACCTCCCGGATGACCCGGGTCGGCAGGCCGGCGTCGAGCAGCCCGCGGATCTGCTGCACCCGGTCGACGAGGTGGTCGGCGTAGTCGCGGTACCCGTTGTCCTTCCGCTCCGGCGTCAGCAGGCCCTGCTCCTCGTAGTAGCGCAGCAGGCGGGCCGGGATACCCGTCCGGCGGGACAACTCACCTATGCGCATGCTCACTCACCCTCGCGTTCCGCTTGACCTTCACATCAGTGTGAACCTCCGACGATGCGGGCATGCCACTGCTCCTGCTGTCCCTCGCGCAGTTCCTCCTGGCCCTGGACTACTCGATCGTCTACGTGGCGCTGCCCGCGATCGCCGCCGATCTGGACCTGTCGCTGACGGCCGCGCAGTGGGTGGTGAGCGCGTACGCGGTGCCGTTCGCCGGCTTCCTCCTCTTCGGCGGCCGGCTCGCCGACCGGGTCGGGGCGGGCCGCCTCTTCGTCGCGGCGACGGTCCTGTTCGGCGCCGCCTCGGTCGCCGGTGGTCTCGCCGGGAACGGCGAGGTCCTGCTGGCCGCCCGCTTCGCCCAGGGGGTCGCCGCCGCGCTGCTGCAACCGGCGGTCCTCGGTCTGCTCGGCACCCTCTTCGTCGCGCGGGCCCGGGCGCTGTCCGTCTGGGGTGCCGTCGGCGCCTCGGGTCTCGCCGCGGGTGTCGTGCTGGGCGGCGCCCTCACCCGCCTGTCCTGGCGCTGGACCTTCTTCGTCAACGTCCCGGTGACCCTGCTGTGCGCCCTCGGCGGCCTCGCGTGGCTGCTGCGCCCCTCCCCGCGCGGCGGCACCCGGATCCCGCTGCCGGGCGCGCTGCTCGGCACCGGCGCGGCCCTCGCCGCGGTGCTGGCGCTGACCTTCCCGGGCTCCGCGCTGCTGCTCTCCGCCGTGGTGGCGGTGCTGCTCGGCGCCGGCTTCGCGCTGCACGAGCGCACGTCCCGCACCTCGCTCATCCCGCCGGCGCTGCGCCGGATCCGCAGCCTGCGGGTGGGCGTGGCGGCGACCGCGCTGTACATGGCCAGCGTCGGCGCGGAGTTCTACGTCGTCACCCTGCTCCTGCAGACGTCCCGCGGCTATTCCCCGCTCCGCGCCGGCCTGGCGTTCCTGCCCCTGGCCGCCCTGGTCACGGTGGGCAGCGCCGTGACCGGCCGGGCGGTGCGCCGGTTCGGCTCCCCCGCCGTCCTGTCCGCCGGCTTCGCCCTGGCCGCCACGGGCCTGGCCTGGCTGGCGGCGTTCGCCGGCGGCTCCTACGCCGGCGGCCTCCTGCCGGGCCTGCTGGTCACCGGCTTCGCCCACGGCATGGTCTACACCGCGATGTTCGTCCTCGGCGCCCGCGACGTCCCGGCGGCGCACCAGTCCTCGGCGGGTGCCGTCCTGACCACGTCCCAGTACCTGGCCGGCGCGGTGACGATCGCGCTGCTCACTCCGGTCCTCGCCAGCGGCTCGTTCGCGTGGGCCTTCCTGCTGACCGCCGGGGCGGCCACAGCGGGAGCGCTGATCGCCGTGCCCGGCTTTTGGCCACACGGTATCCGCGCGGTCCGTACTGAGTGACACTGATGCGGTGATCGACCTCGATGCCACCGGCCCGGTGCGGGCGGCGCCGGCCCGCCGCCGCCCCTGGTGGCTGCCGGGGTTGCTCGCCGTGGTGCTGCTCCTGCCCGGCAGCGGGCCGATGACGGCCGACCCCGCTTCGGGGCCGCCGCCCCCGTCGGTGGTGCTGGAGGGCGACGGGATCGGCGACATGCGCGCCGACGGCGACACGCTGGTCCTGCTGATGCGCACCGCCGTGGCGGCGTACCGGATGCCGGGCGGCACCCGCCGCTGGAGCGTCCCGGTCGAGCCCGGCGCGCGGCTGCTGGCCGCCTCGCACGGCCGCGTGGTCCTCGCGGTCGAGGAGCCGGCGACCCGCACGGCCGCCCTCGTCGGCATCGACACCGCGACCGGCACCGAGGTCTGGCGGCGCGACGGGTCCGTGCCGTCGCCGCCGTCCGGTGAGGGCCCGCCGGGGCTGCTGCTCGCCCGCGCGGACGACGTGATCGACGGGCGCCTCCTCGGCCTCGACGTCCGCACCGGCGAGGTCCGCTGGCAGCTCGGCACGCCCTCGGTCCGCCGCGTCCTGGCGGCGGCCGGCGGCCGGCGGGAGATCGCCGACCTCGACCCCGACGGCACGCTGCTCATCCGCGACGCCGGCTCGGCCGCGGTCGTGCGCACGGTCGCGCTGCCCGGCCTCGGCGCGGTCGACGGCTTCGACGTCGCCGGCGACCGGCTGCTCGTCTACCACTTCGAGCGCACCACGCTGCTGGACAGCGCCGTGTACGACCTGACGACCGGCCGCCGCCTCTGGCAGCGCACCGCCATGGCGGCCGCCGGCGGCCTGTGGTGGTGCGGGACCCTGCTGTGCACCGGCACCGTCGGACGGACCACGGTGGTGGACCCCGACACCGGCGACCCGCGGTGGAGCATCACCGGCTGGACCGACCTCGGCCCGTTCGGCGACGGCCTCATGTGGGCGACCGAACCCACCCCCGACACCGCCGACCCGGCGCTCGGCGCCGTCGTGCTGGACGCCACCACCGGCCGGGTCGTGCGCCGCTTCGGCCCGTGGGACGTCGTCGCCGCGCTCCCCGGCCACGCCGCCCTGGTGACCGGCCGCAACCCCGGCGGCTCGCTGGTCGCCCGCCTCGACCTCACCACCGGCGCGGTGACCGTCCTGGGCCGCACCGAGCACTGGCCGGCCCCGCCGAAGTGCCTGGCCACCGCCACCCTCCTGGCCTGCCACCGCGAGCGGGTGTCGGTCTGGCAGCTGTGACGCCGGCTACCGGTCCGCTTCGAGGGGGTACCCGTACTTCCGGGCCTCCGCGCGGACGAACCCCGGCACGGCCGCGGGATTGATCGCCCGGATCACCGCGTCGGTCAGCGGCAGGAACGCGGCGACGTGCCCGACCGCGGCCCTGGGCAGGACGACCTCGTGCACCTCCTCGGCGTACACGCAGTACTGCTCGGCGATGTCGTCGAAGAGGACGTCCAGCAGCCACGAGCCGTCCGGGTCCACCTCGTCGTCGTCCGCGGGCGAGAAGTCGATGTCCTCCGCGTGCCACCGCTCGTCGGGAGGACGATCGCGTGTTGGCTGCGGCGTGAGCGGATGCTCTCCGCGTAAATCGTGTCGATAGGACGGCGGCCGACCTCTACCGTGCACCGAGTGTCTCCCGATCACCCTCCCTTGACTGTCCTGCACGCGTTTGGTGTCGACGGGCCCGCCCGGCCGTTGGCTGGTGGGCAAGGCACCTCGTGGAGTGCGGAGGATCTGGTGCTCAAGCCGGATGGGGGCGCCCTGCATGAATGGCTGGCCGCTGCATTCGCCGACGTGACAGGTGACGGTTTCCGGCTCGCAGCGCCGGTCCGTACCCGTGACGGTGCCTGGGCCGTGCAGGGTTGGTCTGCCATGCGGCGGGTCCAGGGCACCGAACCGGACTACTGCGCCGTGTCGACGTGGCAGGAGATCCTCAGCGCCGGCCGAGCGTTTCACCGGGCGGTCGCCCACATCGTCCGGCCGGTCTTTCTCGATACGCGACAGGACTGGTGGGCACAGGCGGACAGAGCGGCCTGGGGCGAACGGGCTGTCCGGTTCCTGCCGGAGTTCGCCGCCCTGGCCCACCGGCTGCAGGACGCACTCGAGCCGTTGGGGCGCCCGCAGCTCGTGCACGGGGACCTGACGAAGAACGTCCTGTTCGCTTCCGGGCTCCCTCCGGCCATCATCGATATCTCGCCCTACTGGCGGCCACCCGCTTACGCCGAAGGCATCGTGGTGGCTGACGCACTCTGCTGGCACGACGCACCAGCGTCGCTGTGGGAAACGGTGGACGTGTCAGCGGCAGCGGTAGCGCGGGCCCTGCTGTTCCGGCTGGCCACGACAAACGAACGCGTCGTGTCCGGAGGCGAGAGCGCCGATCTGCAGGACGAAGCTCGGCGGTACGAGCTCGCGGCTGCAGTCATTGGTCTATGACCCATCCACCAACAGAGCTTACGCAGGCGCGTCCAGGTCCTTTCGATGCGGGGTTCCGGGAGCGCCCGGTCCTCCGTCCACGACTTGCGTCGGCCGTGGGAACGCTCGGTGCCGCCGGAGCGACTCACCCCGGTCCGGGTACGGCGGGGGTCAAACGCGCGTCCTGCACCGCCGCGTTCGCCAGCCTCGTCCATCACCCTCACGCACCTACTACAACCGCAAACGGCGGACCGCCACGCCGGTGGAGCAGGGTGGCGTGGCGGTCCGGGGAGGGGCTGGTCAGGCGGCGCGGGCGGTGCTCAGCTGACGGTGCAGGTGGCTCCGTTCAGGGTGAAGGCCGTCGGGCGGGGGTTCGTGCCGGTGTACGAGCCGTTGAAACCGATCGACACGGTGCCGCCGGCGGGGAGGGCGCCGTTCCAGGACTCGTTGCGGGCGGTGACGGCGGCGCCGGTCTGGGACCAGGTCGCCGACCAGCCCTGGGTGACGCGCTGGTTGCCGGGGAACGTGAACGCCAGGGTCCATGCGGACAGCGGGGTGCTGCCGGTGTTGCGGATCGTCACCGCGCCGCCGAAGCCGCCACCGCCCCACTCGCTCGCCGTGTACGTGACCGCGCAGGTCGCGGTCGGGTCGGTGCCGCCCGCGGTGGTGACCGTCGCGGCCGCCGAGGCGGGGCCCGTGCGGCCGGCGGCGTCGACGGCGACGACCGTGTACCGGGTCGTCGTGCCCGGCGTGAGGCCGGTGAGCTGGTACGACAGGCCGGTGACCGTGGCCAGGAGGGTGCTGTCGCGGTACACCCGGTAACCGGTCGGGGTGCTGCCGGAGGCCGGCGCGGTCCAGGTCAGCGTCGCCGACGTCGAGGTGAGTGCGGACACCGACGGCGTGCCGGGCTGGCCGGGTGACTCGACGGTGCCGGTGTAGCTCAGGCCGAACCCGAACGGGAACAGCGGTGTCTTGCCGTCGCCGTCGTTGATGGGTTCCTGGGACGCGGTCTGCATCCAGGTCACCGGCAGTTTGCCGCTCGGGTTGTGGTCGCCGAAGAGGACGTCGGCGACGCCGGCGCCCTCGGTGCCGGGCAGCCAGGCGGCGAGCAGGGCGCGCCAGTCGGGCAGCTGCGCGGCGATGTCGAGTGGGCGGCCGGAGACGAGGACGACCACGACCGGCACGCCCGACGCCTTGAGCGTGTTGAGCGTCTGCAGGTCGGTCGCGTCCAGGCCGAGGGAGCCGGGCCGGTCGCCCTGGCCCTCCGCGTAGGGGGTCTCGCCGATGACCGCGATCGCCGCCGTGTAGGAGCCGTCGATGCCGGCGCCGGTCGCGTTGTACTGCACCGTCGAGCCGGGCGCGGCGGCGCGGATGCCCTGCAGGATCGTGGTGCCCGTGGTGGTCTGGCCGCTCGCGCCCTGCCAGCTGATCGTCCAGCCGCCGCTCTGGTTGCCGATGTTGTCGGCGCTCTTGCCGGCGACGAAGTAGCGCCCGCCGCTCTTCGCGAGGGGCAGGACGTTGCCGGTGTTCTTCAGCAGCACCTGCGACTCGCGGACGGCCTGGCGGGCCACGGCGCGGTGGGCGGCGCTGCCGACGGTCGGGGTGAACGTGCGGTCGGCGAGGGGCTTCTCGAACAGCCCGTACTCGAACTTCTTCGTCAGGATCCGCCGGTTGGCGTCGTCGATGCGGGCGGTCGTCACCCGGCCGGCCTGCACCTCGGCGCGCAGCGTGGTGATGAACGACTTCCACTCGGTGGGCACCATGACCATGTCGATGCCGGCGTTGACCGCGCGGCGGACCTCGGAGGCGGTGAACCCGGTGCCGCCCTCGATCTGGTCGATGCCGTTCCAGTCGGACACGACGAAGCCCTTGAAGCCCAGCTCGCCCTTGAGGACGGAGTTGATGAGGTAGTCGTTGCCGTGCAGCTTCTGGCCGTTCCAGGAGGAGTACGACACCATCACCGACGCGACGTTGCGCCGCACGGCCTCGGTGAACGGCGGCAGGTGCACGGCGCGCAGCTCCGCCTCGGACAGCTGGGTGTCGCCCTGGTCGACGCCGCCGGTCGTGCCGCCGTCGCCGACGTAGTGCTTGGCCGTGGCCAGCACGCCCTTGCCCTGGTAGCCGTCGATGATCGTGGCCATCTGCACGGGCAGCTCGGGTTTCTCCCCGAACGACTCGTAGGTGCGGCCCCACCGGTCGTTGCGGGCCACGCACAGGCACGGCGAGAAGGTCCAGTCGACGCCGCTGCCCTGCACCTCCTCGGCGGTGGCCGCGCCGACCTGCTGCACCAGCGCCGGGTCGCGGGTCGCGCCGAGGCCGATGTTGTGCGGGAAGATCGTGGCGCCGGCGAGGTTGTTGTGACCGTGCACCGCGTCGGAGCCGTAGATCAGCGGGATGCGCAGCGGGGTGGCCAGGGCGCCGTTCTGGAACCGGTCGACCATGTCGGCCCAGCCGGTCGCCGTGTTCGGCGAGGGCGCCGAGCCGCCGCCGGAGAGGATCGAGCCGATCTTGTACTGGGTGACCTCGGCCGGCGTGATCGACGCGCGCTCGGCCTGGGTCATCTGCCCGATCTTCTCGTCGAGCGTCATGCGTGACAGCAGGTCCTCGACCCGGGTGGCGACCGGCAGCGACGGGTCCTCGTACGGCACGGCGGCCAGCGCCGGCCGGGCGACGGTCAACGTCGCGGCGACGAGCGCGCAGGTGGCGGCGAAGGTGATGGCGGAGCGGCGCATCCGGGTGTTCCTCCTCGGCGGCAGGGGGCTCCGACGCTAAGCCGCGCCTGCCCCCGCACGCCGGTCACCGTCCCCACGGGAGCGCGAAATCCCTGCTCACCGCACCGCCAGGAATGAAAGCTACAAAGCCGCACCGGGCCGGCGGAAACCGTCGGCCCGGTGCGGTGGTGGGGTGTGTCAAACAAGCGGGGTGTGTCGAACAAGCGGGGTGTGTCGAACAAGCGGGGTGTGTCGAACCAACAGAGCGTCAGAAGCCGAGCTTGCCCGCGCCCGCCTTCGCGGACACCAGGGCCGGGACCGCCGTCGCGGGGTCCGGGGCCGCGGCCCGCAGGGTCGGCACCCAGGTGCCGGCCGTCAGGTCGGGGTCGTGGGTGGCGTTGTACTCGTCGACGAGGCTGACGGCCGAGACAGGGCCCGTGCCGATCCGGGTGGCGGTGCCGACCTCGGTGATGGTGCCGGGAGCGGTGCCGCGCCAGTCGTACACGACGGACGACAGCGGGATGTCGGCGCTGCGGAGCAGGAAGTTGTTCTCCGCGTAGAGCGAGGCGTAGACGCCGACGCCCCACGAGTAGCTGTAGCTGTCCTCGTCGGTGGCGTAGAAGTAGTTGGAGTAGACGTCGACCTGGCCGAAGCGGACCCGCGGCACGCGCTGGCCGACGTTGGCGAAGCGGTTGTGGTGGATGGTGACGCGGAGCTTGCCGACGTCGGCGCCGACGGTGTTCGAGGAGCCGATGAGCATCGTCTTGTCGTGGTCGAAGAAGTTGTTCCACGAGATGGTGACGAGGTCGGAGGCGCGGATCACGTCGAGGGCGCCGTCGTGGACCTGGTACGGGCGGCCGAAGTACAGCGGCTGCGTCTCGTCGGTGTTGTTGCCGTCGCTGAAGTTGTTGTGGTCGGCCCAGACGTGGGTGGAGCCGGTGACGGTCACCGTGTCGTAGAGGGAGTTCCAGTTGCCCAGGGCGCCGTCGGTCGGGTCCCAGGAGGGGAAGCAGTCGTGGGCGTCCTCGAGGCGCAGGTTGCGCAGGATGACGTTGTCGACCTTCTCGACGAGCAGGTTGGCGCCGGTGATCTTCGAGCCGCCGAGGCCGACGATCGTGGTGTTGCCGCCGACCTTGATGTTGACCCGGGCCCCCTGGTTCTTCGCCGACCGTGCCCGGGCGTCCTCGAGCGGGCCGGTGGGCTTCGTGGCGCGGCCCCAGACGGCCGGGTCGTACGCGGCGAGGAACGCGTCCAGGCTGTACGCCGGGTCGGCGTAGTCGGCGCACGTGTGGCCGGCGTTGGCGTCGATCCCGCCGGACACGAAGACGATCTTCGGGGTGTCGCCCGCGACGGCCGCGGCCAGCTCGTCGCGGGTGCGGACGGTGAAGACGTGGTCGGCGTCGGCGGCGGAGCCGCCGGTGGTGCCGGTGGTGTCCGAGGCCCAGCCGTCACCGGCGGGCAGGGCCTGGCGGGCTAACGCGAGTGCGGCGGAGGGCGTGCCATCCGCCGCGGACGCGGTGACGGCCGCGCCCGCGAGCAGTGCCGCGCTGGCAACAGCGGCGACGACGACGGTGGTCTTGCGCATGCAGACTCCAAAAGAGGCGAGGAAAGCGCATTCCTAGCGCCAACGTGCCACCCGGTACAGAGCGGAGTCAATGCTCTGCGTTTGCAGGATTGTTGCAGTCAGGACGGCTGGATGACCCAGTCCGGATGCTTCCGGGCGAACGCGTCCAGGGAGTCCGAACAGGCCGCGGCGAACAGGTCGAGCGTCACGGGGTCCAGCTGCTCGAACGCCGTGCCGTTGCGGGTCGCGGCGTTGAACTGCCCGCCGTTGGTCCGCAGCATCGTCACCGCGTCGGGGCGCAGCCCGCGCAGCTGAAACATCCAGTCGGTGACGGACCGGCCGTTGCCGTCGAAGGTCAGCGACTCGCCGACCGCGGTCAGCGTCCGGTCGAGCGCGAGGGGGTTGCCCAGCACGCCGGCCGAGGTGACCCGGCGCCCGAGCGCGGTGAGCAGCTGCTGCTGGTGGCGCTGGCGGCCGTAGTCGCCGTCCGGCAGCAGCTCCCGCTGCCGCACGTAGTCGAGGGCCTCCCAGCCGGCGAAGTGGCGGCAGCCCACCTCGTACACCTGCGGCCTGACCCCGGGGATCCGCTCGGGGCGGAACGTCGGCGGGATCAGGCGGAACGGCGCGGTCTGCCGGCCCTGCGCGTCCCATCCGATGTGCACGGACACGGTCCGCACGTCGACGCACAGGTCGACGCCGCCGACCGCGTCCACGACCCGGCGCAGCCCGGCGAAGTCGATGATCGCGCCGGCGTCGAAGGCGAGGCCGGTGAGCTGCCGCACGGTCGTGGCGAGCAGCGCGAACCCGCCGGCCCGCCCGCCGTCGCCCTGCGATCCGGCCGCGAACGCGGCGTTGAGCTTGTCGGTGCCGTGCCCGGGGATCTCGACCCGGGTGTCCCGCGGCAGCGACACCAGCCAGGCCCGGTCGCCGCCTGCCGACACGTGCAGCACGATGATCGAGTCGGCGCGGGCGCCGGCCTGGTCCTCGCCGGGCCGCGCGTCGATCCCGACGAGCAGGATGTTGCGCCCGGGCTGCGCCGATGCCGGCGGCGGACTCCACCGGGGCGCCGACTCGATGGTGATCCGCCGAGGGGGTGGGCGGTCCCGCGCCGCCTCGCCGAGCAGGTCCACCTGGTCGACGGCGCCCTCGTAGTGCCGCCACGCCACGGTGCCCCCGCCGACCAGCGAGACCAGCGTGACGGCGGTGACGATCATCCCGCGCCACACACTGGAAGCATCGGCGGGCAGGGCGCGGATGTTAGGAGTCGCGGTACCCGTACCGGCGCCGCAACGGCACGGTGAAGGCCCCGGTCAACCGGCGGTGCCGCGGCGCCATCCCCCTCGTCCACTCGTCGTCGAGCCGCAGGTGGACCGCCCCGGAGCGGAACCGGACGGGGTTGCCGGAGACCTGGTGGGTGGGGCGCACGAACACCTCGCCGCGGTCGCCGACCGGCACCGCCGCGGCGGGGACGCCGCTGAGCCGGGTGACGGCCCGCAGCGTCGCGTCCGGCGCGGCGACCAGGTCCTCGTACCGGAACCGCAGGTACGGCAGGCCCGCCCGGCGGGTGATCCGCTCCGTCGCGAGGTTCCACGCCGACCAGTACAGCGCCGTGGACGCCGGGTGCATGCGGGGCATCAGCTCGCCGTTCGGCGCGTCCGGGTCCTTCTTGTGCCGCTGCCACGAGTACGCGACGGCCCGCGGGTCGCGGACGATGTGGGCCACCCGCACGTCCAGGCCGGGCGCCTGCAGCAGCGCCGTCAGGTAGGACGGGAACTTCGAGGAGTCGACGACGACGTCGGCGCCGCTGACCTTCGCCACTGCCCGGTACAGGTCGGCGAGGGCCTGGTAGTACCAGCGCAGCTCGTCCGCGCCGGGCGGCCGGGTCGGGCGCAGCACCAGCCCCGGCAGGTGCCGGGTCCGGAAGCGGCGGGACGCCTCGTCGAGCTCGCGCAGCTCGTCGCCGTCCGGGATGCGGCCGAACGCCTCGTGCAGGACCTCCACCCAGAACTCGCACGAGCGCAGCGGCGTGCCGCAGCTGCACCGCCGGTTCTGCAGCAGGCCGCGCTCCCAGAGGAACTTGATCTCACCGACGCCGACGAGGCCGGGCACCTGGTCCAGCATTCCCTCCGCGAGGGTGCTGCCGCTGCGGCCCCACCCGGCGAGGTACAGCACGCGGGTGGTCGGCGGCTCGTCGGTGTGCACCTTCGTCCAACGTTGCGCCGGCATCGCGGGTTACGACCTGGTTGGACCGTTTTGCCGGGGCGTTTGACCCGCCTTGGATCAGGGGTACCACGGCGTGATGCGACGCGGGTTGGTCATCGTCGCCGTGGTCCTGACCCTGGTCCTCGGCTGGGGCACGTTCGCCTCGACCCAGCCGCCGGGCCGGCACGAGTTCCGCGCGACGGCGGTCGAGGCCGCCCGGTCGGCGCACGACGCCCTCGAGTCCGCGTATGCCGCGGGCACCGCGCTGCGGGAGGGCCGGGTGACGACGCTCTACGTGACCGTCCTGCTCGACGGCGGCACCAGGCGTACCGCCACGCGGATCGACAAGCTCACCCACCTGCCGCCGCCGGACGACGACATGCGCGCGCTGCGCGACGAGCTCGCCCCGATGCTCACCGAGAGCATGCGGCGCCTCGGCGACACCGCCGCCGAACCCACCGAGGTCGGGGCGCTGCCGGCACTCACCGAACGCCTGTCGGCGTTCCTGGAGCAGCACGGGTGAGGCGGTCCTCCCCTCATCACCCCGGCAGCGGCTCTCCTGGATCCTGGAACGCACCGCCCGTGCCGTGATGAGGCGCCACAGTAGGCGGGTAGCCTGGTCCGACGCGCGCTTCGAACCGAGATCCCGGGGTAGTGATCGCCGGTCGGGGCGAGATCGTCTTTGACTGGAGAGGTTCCGATGTCCGACCTTGCTCAGATCGGCGTTACCGGTCTCGCGGTGATGGGACGTAACCTGGCCCGCAACCTGGCCCGCAACGGTTACGCCGTCGCCGTGCACAACCGCTCCTACGAGCGGACCCGCCGCCTCGTGGACGAGTTCGGGCACGAGGGCACGTTCGTGCCGAGCGAGTCGATGGCCGACTTCGTCGCGTCCCTCGCGCGCCCGCGGGCCGTCATCATCATGGTGAAGGCCGGCGGCCCCACCGACGCCGTCATCGACGAGCTGATCCCGCTCCTGGAGCCCGGCGACATGATCGTCGACGCGGGCAACGCCCACTTCGCCGACACCCGCCGCCGCGAGCAGGCGCTGCGCTCCGCCGGTCTGCATTTCGTCGGTACCGGCGTCTCCGGCGGCGAGGAGGGCGCGCTGCTCGGCCCCTCGATCATGCCCGGCGGCTCGCCCGAGTCGTACCAGACCCTCGGCCCCATGTTCGAGAAGATCGCCGCGGTCGTCGACGGCACCCCGTGCTGCGTGCACGTCGGCCCCGACGGTGCCGGCCACTTCGTGAAGATGGTCCACAACGGCATCGAGTACGCCGACATGCAGCTCATCGCGGAGGCCTACGACCTGCTCCGCGCCGGCATCGGCGCCACCCCGGCCGAGATCGCCGACATCTTCCGCACCTGGAACACCGGCGACCTCGAGTCCTTCCTCATCGAGATCACCGCGGACGTTCTCGGCCACGTCGACGCCGAGACCGGCCAGGCCTTCGTGGACATCGTCCTGGACCAGGCCGAGCAGAAGGGCACCGGCCGCTGGACCGTGCAGAGCGCCCTCGATCTGGGCGTGCCGATCACCGGCATCGCCGAGGCCACCTTCGCCCGCTCCCTGTCCGGCCACGCCGACCAGCGCGCCGCGGCCCGTGCGGCGTTCCCGTCGACCTCGGGCGGGCTCCAGGTGGAGGACCGGGACCAGTTCATCGAGGACGTGCGCCTGGCCCTCTACGCCTCGAAGATCGTCGCGTACGCGCAGGGCTTCGACCACATCGAGGCCGGCTCCGCCGAGTTCGGCTGGGACATCGACCGCGGCGCCGTCTCCACCATCTGGCGCGGCGGCTGCATCATCCGCGCCCGGTTCCTCAACCGCATCCGCGAGGCCTACGACGAGAACCCGTCGCTGAAGAGCCTCATGGTCGCCCCGTACTTCGCCGAGGCCGTGAACTCCGGCGTCCCCTCCTGGCGCCGCGTCGTGGTCGCCGCCGCCCAGGCCGGCATCCCCACCCCCGCGTTCTCGTCCTCGCTGGCCTACTTCGACGGCCTGCGCGCCGAGCGCCTGCCCGCCGCCCTGATCCAGGGCCTCCGCGACAACTTCGGCGCCCACACCTACCGCCGCACCGACCGCGACGGCACCTTCCACACCCAGTGGGCCGGCGACAAGAAGGAACACACCGCCTGACCCTGACCCGCCCTTCCCGGACCGCCACGCCACCCTGCTCCACCGGCGTGGCGGTCCGCCGTTTCACCGCGGCACCGGCGGCCCGGGACGTCGGCGTCAGGCTCATCCGCCGTCAGCGGCGGCCGACGCCCGGTCGGGCAACGCAGCGCTCGCGTCGGCCCGGCATGTGTGGCTGGGGCGGTGGGTCCAGGGGAAGCTGCACCGGCCGGCACTCGTCGACGATCCGCGGACAGGCGTCTGGCGCGGCGTGACGCAGGAGGAGCGGGACTGACGCCCCGGGGCCGCGGGTCCACCATGCCACCGCTCATGCCCGGCGGGGAACCTGTGGGTGGGAGTGGATCACGCGACTCACGACACATGTGTTCTGCAACGTTCGACGTAGAAGTCGGGTGCGGAGCGGGCGGATGATGGCGGCTCCATCAATGTCGATGCGGCGGGACGGCCCCATCCTCCAAGACCGAACCGTCCCGCTGCTCCCCGTGAGGAGCCCCTCCATCATGTCCTATGAGACGCTGAGCCGGTCCGTTGTTTTCGTGGTGACGCTCGTGGTCCTGCTCGTCGGGCACTCGCTCGGTGATCACGTGGCGCAGACCGACCGGCAGGCGGCGCACAAGGCGACCCGCGGCGCCGCCGGCTGGCGGGCCCTCGCCGGGCATCTGCTGACGTACCACGTGACGATCACCGCGGCGCTGCTGCTGACCTGCGCGGCGCTGCGCCTGCCGCTGTCACCGGCCGGGGTCGGCGCCGGGGTGGTGTTCTCCGCCCTGACCCACGGCCTGCTCGACCGGCGCTGGCCGGTGCGGGCGGTGCTGCGGGCGACGGGCTCGCCGCGGTTCGCCGACACGACCAGCCCGGTCTGCGGCATGTACGTCGCCGACCAGGCCCTGCACCAGGTCTCGCTGCTGATCTCAGCGCTGCTCGTCGCGGGCCTGTAGATCGGGTGCAACAGATCGGTTGGTTCAGGCGTGATACCGGCATGCCACGCCCACCGGAAGATTTCGCGGAGCTGTACCGGGCCCGGTTCGCCGGGATCGCGGTGCAGCTCTACGCGTACCTGGGCGACCATGCGGAGGCGCAGGACCTGACCCAGGAGGCGTTCTGCCGCGCCCTGGAGCGCTGGCCGGCGGTGTCCGGTTACGCCGACCCGGCCGCGTGGGTGCGGCACGTCGCGTGGAACCTGGCGACGAGCCGGCTCCGGAGGTTGCAGCACGCGGTGCGCTTCCTGCAACGCCAGCGCGTCCCCGACCCGGTGCAGGGCCCGTCGCCGGACCGGGTCGTCCTGGTGGAGAGCCTGGCGAAGCTGCCCGCGGCGCAGCGCCGGGCCCTGGTCCTGCGGCACCTGGCCCAGCTGACGACGGCGGAGATCGCCGAGCAGGAGGGCGTCGCCGAGGGCACCGTGCGGTCGTGGCTGAGCCGCGGCCGGTCGGCGCTGGCCGCCGAGCACCTGGGTCGAGCAGCCGCGGGACGACGCCCCGTGGACGCGGTCGCCGGACGTGCTGACCACGACCTGCCCGCAGCCGCTGACCGACAGCTGCACCGGCCGGCTGCTGCGGGGCGGCGCCGAGGACGTCGGCGCGGTGCCGGCCCGGGCCGGCTGGATCCCGGTCACGAGTGTGCGCACCGCCGACGGCGGCCTGTGGGTCGTGATGCAGCGGCACCTGACGGCCGCCCCGTCCCTGCTGGTGCGCTCCGCCGACGGCACCACCTGGACGGACGTGCGGGAGGTGCGGGAGACGATCCGCCTGCTGCTGTCGCCGGACCGGCGCGAGCTCTGGTACGCCGGCGACCGGACCGGCATCGTCGCCCGGCTGGTCAACGGCCGGACGGTCGACCAGCCGTCGCTGCCGGCGGACGCCCGCGAGGTGGCCGTGCTCGGCGGCGGGCGCCTGCTGTGGCTGTCCCGTCAGGACGGTCGGGACGGCCTCGACGGGCTGCGGCTGCGGGGCGCGGACGGCACCGAGGAGTGGATCTCCATACCGCTGAGCACGATCAACACGCCGACGCTGCAGGTGCTCGGCGACGGGTCGGTGGTCGTGGGCGGCGACGACGGCAAGGTGACGACGGTGGGCACGGTCGGTGGCACATGGGTCACGTACACGTGAACCGGGCGCACGCGCACGTGAGCCTGTCCTGTCTCATCGGGCTCACGTACACGTGAGCCTGTCCTGTCTCATCGTGCTCACGTACACGTGAGCACGATGAGACTGGGCGCACAATTGAACGCGTTCAAGAACGGGTCTACCGTGAGCGTAGTTGAACACGTTCAAGAAGGGGCCGGTCATGGACCTCAAGCTCGGCACGTACCTCATCTATCTGGCGGTGAGCATCGTCCTCACCGTCTGGGTGGCGCGGACGCTGCTCAAGAACGGCCAGGTGTTCCTCGACGACGCGCTCACGGACGAGCGGCTCGCCAAGTCGGTCAACCACCTGCTGGTGGTCGGCTTCTACCTGCTCAACCTCGGCTACGTGGCGGTGGCGCTGAAGATCGGGCAGCGGCTGCCGGACGGCAGCTCGGCGATGGAGGCCCTGGCGTGGAAGCTAGGCCTGGTGCTGCTCGTGCTCGGCGGGCTGCACTTCTTCAACCTGTTCGTGCTGAGCCGGTTCCGCCGGCGGCGGATGCTGGACCAGCTGCCGCCGCCCGTCCCGCCGACCAGGATGATGCCCGCTCCGTATCCGCCGCTGCCGCCGTACGGGATGTCGCCGCGCCCGGCCGCCCCGCACGGCTACCCGAAGCCCACCTCGCCGCCGGTACCGCAGCAGGCGCCGCGGCCGGAGACCCAGCCCGACGAGCCGCTGCCACCGCAATGATCACGAAGCTCACCGTGCTCTACGACGCGGGTTGCGGACTGTGCCGGACGGCACGGGCGTGGCTCGCGTCGCGGGCGCAACTGGTGCCGCTGGAGTTCGTTCCGGCGGGTTCGGATGAGGCGCGCCGCCGGTATCCGGCGCTCGATCCGGCAGAGACCCTGGCCGACATCACGGTGGTCGCCGACGACGGCGGTATCTACACCGGCGACGCGGCATGGATCATCTGCCTGTGGGCGCTGGAAGGCTATCGGGGGCTGGCGGCGCGCCTCGCCCGGCCGGATCTCCGCCCGACGGCGCGGCGGATGGTGGCCGCGGCGGCCGCCGTACGCCGGGGAACAACGCCACAAGGATATGGTGCGGACTGTGGTGGAACCTGCGACGTCTGACACCGAGCCGACCGCGAAAGGCGAACAGACCCGGCGGCTGATCGTGGACACCGCCGTCCGGCTCTTCGGCGAGCAGGGCTACGACAAGACCACGATGCGCGCGATCGCGACGGCCGCCGGCGTCTCGGTCGGCAACGCGTACTACTACTTCCCGTCCAAGGATCACCTGGTCCAGGCGTTCTACACCACGGTCCAGGACGCCCACGCCGAGGCGTGCGAGCAGCTCCTGGCCGCGCCGGGGACGTTCGTCGACCGGCTGCGCGCCGCGATGCTCGCCGGCGTGGAGACGATGGCGCCCTATCACGGCTTCGCCGGCACGTTCTTCAAGACGGCCGCCGAGCCCGGCTCGCCGCTGAGCCCGTTCAGCGCCGAGTCCGCGCCGGCGCGGGAGCGGTCGGTGCGGATGTTCCGGTCCGTCGTGGACGGCGCCACCACGAAGATCGACCCCGAGCTGCGGGCCGAGCTGCCGGAGCTGCTGTGGCTCGCGCAGATGGGTGTCACGCTGTACTGGGTGCACGACACCTCCCCCGGGCAGGAGAAGACCCGGCTGCTGGTCGAGCGGTCCGCGCCGCTGATCGACCGGCTGGTCGCGATGTCCCGCTTCCGGATGTTCAAGCCCGTCACGCGGGAGATCCTCAGCCTGTACCGGTTGCTGCGCTGAGGTGTCGGCGCTCACTCGGGCGGGTACATCTACGGTTCACGACCAGCAGGTGTTCGCCCAGTTCGAACGCGTGTACGTAACGGATCGGTAACCACTTGTTCAACGTGAACGTTCGCCGACGGCCGGATCCTCGGGTAGCGTCGGCTCGCATGGCGACCTTGCGTATCGACCGCACGGCCGCCGACTCCGATGCGGTGATCTGCGCCATTGAGCAGGCCGAGGGCTACATTGCATCGATCTGCTTCAAGACGGGACCACCGGAGACGGTCGGCGTCGAGCTCGAGTACACCGTCCATGCCAGCGCTGACCCGACGACATACGTCGATCCCGATCGAATGTGTCAGGCGCTCGGCGACCACGCACCACCCGCCCTGAACGCCGGCACGGCACACCTGCCGCTGCGGCACGGGTCGGCCGTCACCCTCGAGCCGGGTGGCCAGGTGGAGCTCTCCACCGTCCCGCAACGCTCTCTGACGGAGCTCCACGAGGCCGTCAGCGCCGATCTCGCGGAGCTCACCGGGCGACTCGCCCGCGCCGGGCTGGAGCTCGGCGGCACCGGCATCGACCCGCACCGCCGGCCGCGGCGGATGCTCTCCACTCCCCGGTACGACGCGATGGCGTCGGCGTTCGCGCGCCGCAACGACGCCGGGCGCACCATGATGTGCAGCACCGCCGGCCTGCAGGTCTGCCTCGACGCGGGCCCGCCGTCACGCTGGGCCGCGGTGCACGACCTCGGGCCGCCGCTCATCGCCCTGTTCGCCAACTCGCGGCGCCACGCCGGGCACGACACCGGCTGGGCGTCGGCGCGGATGCGCACGTGGCTGGCGATCGACCCGTCCAGGACCCGTCCGGTCCCCGCCGGCGACGACGGTGCGCTGGACTGGGCCCGCTACGCGCTGGACGCGCAGCTGCTCTGCGTCCGGCGCACCGAAGGGCCGTGGACCGCGCCCGCGGGGGTCACGTTCGCGGACTGGATCGGCGGGGCGCTCGGCCCGCCGCCGACCTGGGCGGACCTCGACTACCACCTGAGCACGCTGTTCCCGCCGGTGCGCCCGCGCGGCTACCTCGAGGTGCGCTACCTCGACACGCTGCGGGGCCCCGACTGGTTCGCGCCGGCCGCGATCCTCACCGCGCTGCTCGCCGACGAGCCGACCGTCGACCGGGTGCGTGAGCTGTGCGCGCCCGTCGCCGGCGAGTGGGCCCTGGCCGCCCGCCTCGGCATGGCCGACCCGGCCCTGGCCCGGGCCGCGACCGCGGTCCGCGACCTGGCCCTGTCACGGCTCGACCTGCCCGACGACCTGCTGCTGGACGTCATCGAAGGGAGCACCCGCCATGAACGGTTCGAAGCGTAGCGTCTGGTCCGGCCGGCGCCGGGGCGCGGCTCGCTGGAGCGCGGCTCGCTGGAGCGCGGCTCGCCTGAGCGCCGCGGAGGTGACGGCATGAGTCTGCGAGAGCGCGTGGCCGCCGAGCTGGAACGCACCCGCCGGCGGTCCGAGATCCTCACCGACGCCGTCGACGACGCCGACCTCGTCCGGCAGCACTCGCCGCTGATGTCGCCGCTGGTGTGGGACCTGGCGCACATCGGCAACCAGGAGGAGCTGTGGCTCGTCCGTGACGTCGGCGGCCGCGAACCCGTCCGGCAGGACATCGACCACCTCTACGACGCGTTCAAGCACGCCCGGCGGGACCGTCCGCAGCTGCCGCTGCTCGGCCCGGCGGAGGCCCGCGCGTACGTCTCGACCGTCCGCGACAAGGTGCTCGACGTCGTCGACCGCCTGCCCTCCGACCCGGCGCGGCCGCTGCTGCGGGACGGGTTCGCGTTCGGGATGATCGTGCAGCACGAGCAGCAGCACGACGAGACGATGCTCGCCACCCACCAGTTGCGGGCGGGTTCGCCGGTACTGGCGGCAGACCCGCCACCGTCCGCGGTCGTCGCCGTGGGCGGGGAGGTGCACGTGCCGGCCGGACCGTTCGACATGGGCACGTCGACCGAGCCGTGGGCCCTGGACAACGAACGCCCCGCGCACCGCGTCGACGTGCCCGCCTTCTGGATCGACGCCGCCCCCGTCACGAACGCGCAGTACGCGGCGTTCATCGACGCCGGCGGCTACGATCGGCCGCGCTTCTGGTCCGCCGCCGGCTGGGAGCACCGTGTCTCGGCCGGGCTGGAAGCGCCGCTGCACTGGACGCGGGACGGCGGCGACTGGCACGCCACCACCTTCGGCCGCACGGCTCCGATCGTGCCGGACGCGCCGGTGGTGCACGTCTGCTTCCACGAGGCCGCGGCGTACGCCGCCTGGGCCGGCCGGCGGCTGCCGACCGAGGCCGAGTGGGAGAAGGCGGCCAGGTTCGACCCCGCGACGGGCCGGTCCCGGCGGTTCCCCTGGGGCGACGACGACCCGACGCCGCGCCACGCCAACCTGGGGCAGCGGCACCTGCGGCCGGCACCCGTCGGCGCCTACCCGGACGGTGCGTCGCCGCTCGGCGTCCACCAGCTCATCGGCGACGTGTGGGAGTGGGTCGACAGCGACTTCCTGCCCTATCCGGGGTTCAGCGCCTTCCCGTACCGCGAGTACTCCGAGGTGTTCTTCGGCGGCGACTACAAGATGCTGCGCGGCGGGTCGTTCGGCACCGACCGGGCGGCGTGCCGGGGCACGTTCCGCAACTGGGACCACCCGATCCGCCGCCAGATCTTCAGCGGCTTCCGCACGGCCTCCTCCTCGGGGCCCGCCTAGTGTGCCGTCACCTGGCGTACCTGGGTCCGCCGATCCCGCTGTCGCGCCTGCTCTTCGACGCGCCGCACGGCCTGTCGCACCAGTCGTGGGCGCCGCGCGACATGCGGGGCGGCGGCACCATCAACGCCGACGGCTTCGGGCTGGGCTGGTTCCCCGGTCCCGTGGTGTACCGGTCGGCCCGTCCACTGTGGACCGACCCGTCGCTGCCCGCGCTGGCCTCGGCGACCTCGTCGGGCGCGGTGCTGGCCGCGGTGCGCTCCGCCACGGTCGGCATGCCCGTCACCGAGTCCGCGGCCGCGCCGTTCACCTCCGGGTCCTGGCTGTTCAGCCACAACGGTCGCGTCGCCGGGTGGCCCGACAGCGTCGCCGCGCTCGCGTCCGAGCTGCCGGTGCGCGACCTGATCACCCTGGACGCCCCCACCGACAGCGCGCTGTTGTGGGCCCTCGTCCGGGCGCGCCTGCGGGCCGGCTCCGCCCTCGGCGACGCGGTGTCCTCGGTCGTCACCTCGGTGGCGGCCGCGGCGCCCGGTTCGCGGCTCAACCTGCTGCTCACCGACGGCCGGTCCGTCGCCGCTTCCGTGTACGGCCACGCGCTGTCCGTCCGCGCCGTCCCCGACTTCTCCCTGCTCGTCGCGTCCGAACCGCTGGACGACGACCCCGGCTGGCGCGCCGTCCCCGACTTCTCCCTGCTCGTCGCGGACCCGTCCGCGGTACACATAACGGAAGGTGCCTTCTCGTGACACTGCACGATCCCGACCTCGACGTGTACCTGCTCGACTCCGACCTCACCGCCGCCCTGCGCGCCGACGCCCGGGCGGGCCTCACCGCCACCCCGAAGACCCTCCCGCCGAAGTACTTCTACGACGCCCGCGGCAGCGAACTGTTCGAGGAGATCACCCGCCTGCCCGAGTACTACCCGACCCGCGCCGAACGCTCGATCCTCGCCGACCGGGCCTCGTCGATCGCCCGCATCACCGGCGCGAAGACCCTCGTCGAGCTGGGCTCCGGCTCCTCGGAGAAGACCCGACTGCTGCTCGACGCGCTGCGCGACGCCGGGACGCTGGGCTCCTTCGCCCCGCTGGACGTGTCGGCCTCAGCCCTCCGCGACGCCGTCAGGACCCTCCGAACCGCCTACCCTGACCTGCACATCCACGGCATCGTCGCCGACTTCGTCAACCACCTGGAAACCCTGCCCGACACCGGCGACCGCCTCGTCGCCTTCCTGGGCGGCACGATCGGCAACTTCACCCCCGCCGAACGCGCCCCCTTCCTCGCCGCGCTCCGCGCCCGCCTCGACCCCGGCGAGTGGTTCCTCCTCGGCGCCGACCTCGTCAAGTCCCCGTCGGTCCTCGTCCCCGCCTACGACGACGCGGCCGGCGTCACCGCCGAGTTCAACCGCAACGTCCTGCACGTCCTCAACCGCACCCTCGACGCCGACTTCGACGTCGCCGCCTTCGAGCACGTCGCCCTCTGGGACCCCGCCAACGAATGGATCGAGATGCGCCTGCGCTCCACCACCGCGCAGCAGGTCCACGTCGCCGCCCTCGACCTGACGGTCACCTTCACCGCCGGCGAGGAGCTGCGCACCGAGGTCTCCGCCAAGTTCCACCAGGCCGGCCTGACCGCCGAACTCACCGCGGCCGGCTTCTCCGTCCGCCACTGGTGGACCGACCCCGCGCAACGGTTCGCCCTGACCCTGGCCACCGCGGCGTAACCACTCCCACCCCCTCGGCGGCCGCGGAGACACACCCCTGTCCCGCGGCCGCCGGGGGTAGTGCTCCCGTTCCGCGGCCGCCCGGGGTAGCGCTCCCGTTCCACGGCCGCCGCCGGGACGCTCCTGCCCCTTGGGATGCTCTCCCGACCCGACCCGACCCGACCCGACCCGACCCGACCCGACCCGACCCGACCCCGCCCGACCCGACCGGACCCGACCCCGCCCGACCCGACCAGACCCGCAGCAGTTCCTGTTCGGCGGCCGCCGCCGGAACGCTCCTGCCCCTTGGATGCTCTCCCGCCCCGCCCCGCCCCGCCCCGGCCACGCCTCGCAGCGCAGCAAGTCCTGTTCTCTGGCCGCCGCCGTGACAGACGCTCTCCTCACCACCGGCCACCGCTGGGACGCTCTTCTCCACGAGCGCAGCACGTCCTGTCCTCTGGCCGCCGCCGTGACAGACACTCTCCTCACCACCGGCCACCGCAGGGACGCTCTTCTCCACGAGCGCAGCGAGTCCGGTTCTCTGGCCGCCGCCGTGACACTCCTCTCCACCGGCCACCGCTGGGGCGCTCTTCTCCACGGCCGCACCTCGGATGCTCACCCGTCCCGCAGTCGCCGCCACGCTGCACTCCTGTCCCGCAGTGTCTCCACCGTGTCCCCGCGGGCATCCCGCACCGCAGCCACGGCCCCGCTCGATCCACCCTCCTACCCGCTCCGGTCTTCCCGGTGGTTTCCGCTCTCCGCGGCCCGCTGGCTCGCCGATTCGCTGAGGTCCGCCCGAGGCCATCACCCTGCGATTCCAGCCCCATCGGTCATCCCGCCCGCGGCGCACGTTCGTCCTCGGGCGCGCTGCTCAGGTCCAGCTGCTCAGCGCCGCTTCAGCGCCGTTTCAGCGGGCCGCCGCATGCTGCTGGCATGACCGCATCGCCCCCGGCACGGACCGTCTTCGTCGGCACGCCGGCGTTTCTCGGCCGGATCGACGGCGTGACCCGCTGCGCCTTCTGGACCACCGAACCCGTCGAGCACGACTTCGACCCCGCCCGTCTGATCAGCGTGGACCTGGCCCGTGCCCCATCCGCCGCCGTCGCCGAGGAGATCTCCTGGGCGGACGTCGACGTCGACGACTGCTTCAGCGCCCCGGACGGCGACACCGGCGGGTCCACCCTCGGCCCCGCGTGGCCCGAGCTCCGCCTCACCGGCGCCGTCTACCTGGCCACCGCCTTCATCGACCGCCTCCCTCCTTCACTGCGCCCCACCCCGGCCTCCACCGGCTTCACGGGCGCCGAATACGAATGCCAATCCGTCGTGTACTGGCCCGGCACCCCCGACCCGCGGGCCGGCAACCGCTACGCCGGCCACTGCGCCGAGATCCTCGAGCAGCGAGGCACCCTCGCCCGCGTCGCCGTCTTCCCGCCGGGCCGCTCCACCGACCCGGCCACGTCCGCGGTCACGATGTGGCTCGACCTCGCTTCCCCGGAACACTGCGACGCCGGCCCAGCGAGCCTCACCACCATCGGCGGCCCGGTGACCCGAGGCCCCTTGTTCCTGATCGCCGGCCGTGTCCCTTCCCCTTCGACCACCAACGGGAGCACCGAATGACGAACCATCACCTGCTGCACACCACCGTCCTCACGAGCGCGATCGCCCCGAAACTCCCACCGTGGGCGGGCCCCAGCCGCCTCGCACCGTCGGCCTTGTCCGCCGGCCCGCGCCCGACCTCGACCGCCAGCCACTCGCCGGCCCTGACCTCCGGCGCCGCTCGCGCAGCCTCACCCTCCGGCGCCGCTCGCGCAGCCTCACCCTCCGACACCGCGCGCACGGCCTCACCCTCCGTCGGCGCGGCGGCGGCAACACTCCGCCGCACGTCGGTGGCAACACTCCGCCGCACGTCGGTGGCGATCTCGGCGCGGGCCGGATCGCTGCAACCCATCAAGTGGCCGGATGCGCTCGGCGATTGACCGGCCGACCGGTGTCCCTCCCTTCGCTGAATGTCGCCTCGCCGGACTGCTCCGAATCGTTCTTCGCCGGCCGCGTCGCCAGGTGCGTGCAGCTGCATCACGCCGCCTCCCTCGCCGAGCTGCGTGACGTGCTGACGACGGCGGCGTGGCCGGCAGGACCGGTGCACCTGGACCTGATCGGCCACTCGACCCGCGGGCAGCACCTGCTGCGGCTCGGTCGTACCCCGATCGACATGCTCGAACGCGACGTGGCCCGGTTCTTCACCCACTTGGCCGCCGACCGGATCCTGGACCGCCACGACGTGGTGGCGGTCCGGCTCCTCGGCTGCCAGACCGCGGTGACCGACCCGGGCCGCCGCACGCTGCGGATGCTGTCACGGGTGCTGGGCCTTCCCACGTACGGCACGCTCGTCCCCCTCCTCAAGAGCCACTCCGACGCGTCAGGGCTGTCGCCCCGGTTCGCGCACGTGCTCGCCTCCGGCTGACCCTCCACCCACCCGAAAGGACCACCAGATGCACCGGCTTCCGACTGTTCCGCCGCCATGCCACCCACGACGGCCGGGCCCACACCGCAGGACCTGGTGCCGCCGCGAGCGCCTCCGCCGCACCTGGCACCCACGAACCTGGCACCGCAGGCAGTGACCCGGCAGCCGCCGCCCGCAAACGCCCAACACAGCGACCCAGCAGCCGCCGCCCGCAAACGCCGAACACAGCGACCCAGCAGTAGCCGCCCGCAAAGGCCGATCACAGTGACCCAGCAGACACCGCCGGCGCACCGCCCACAGACGGTCGGCAGGCACCACCGGACGGGTGTCTGCCGGCACCGGTCCGCGGACCGCGGTCGATGCGACGATTGGGCGTGGTTGACGTGAGTGTGGATGGCGAGGATTCAATCCGCGGGCGGCTTGCGATCAAGCAGCATCGCCGCGTCGGTGAGTCACGGCCTCACGGGGTCGAGGACTGTAAGCCGAGCGCCTCGCCCGCCACTGGCGCGGAATACACGATCCTGATCTCGGTGGTGCGATACCCGGCCCGGACGAAGGCGGCTGCCATCGGTGCGTTGGTCGCGTCGGTCGTCGCGGTGATGACCTGGGCGCCGTCGGCGGCGTGGATGCGCGTGATCTCGCCGAGGATGTCGTCGACATAGCCGTGGCCTCGCATCTCGGGCACGACGCCGAGATACCCGACATTGCGGTGGTACGGCGTCGCCGACGGCACCGCCAGCCCCACCAGCACCCCGTCGCCCGTCGTGACGATCCGCCACCACGAACGGTCCCCCGGGCACCCGAGATAGAAGTCCATCTCGGCGCGTGCGGCGGCGTCGATGCCGTCCGCGGCGACGCTGCGCCGCGTCTGCACGTCGAGGCTGCCCGACGCGACCCGGCGGAACGCGTGCAGGAACTCCTCGTCGCTCGCCTCCTGGAACACCAGGCGGTCACGCTCCCGGCCGGCCACTCCCGAGGCGACCGGCCCAGGCGTCCACTCGAAACGCAGCCGCTCCACCTCGTCGGTCAGCCCGGCGGCGATCGCC
The DNA here is from genome assembly GCF_040654975.1 of Dactylosporangium sp. NPDC050588. Classification (NCBI taxonomy): domain Bacteria; kingdom Bacillati; phylum Actinomycetota; class Actinomycetes; order Micromonosporales; family Micromonosporaceae; genus Dactylosporangium; species Dactylosporangium sp. NPDC050588. The sequence goes on from NZ_JBFAJA010000041.1 coordinate 61,787, forward strand.
GCGTCCCGCCGCCAGCCGACGGCCGCCGTCGTCGCGGGGTCGTCCCGCCAGCCCGCGGCGACCGACACGGTGAACTGTGGCGCCGCCGGCGCGCCCACTGCCGACATCCCCGCACGGAGCAGCGCCGCCGCAAGCGCCGCACGGTCTGGCACCGACGGGTCGACGCTGAGACAGTCGAGCGCGACCGGATGGGTGTCCCCGGCCCGTCCCCACCACAGTGCCCTGGCGATGATCTGGCCGTCGCGCTCGACGATCCAGGTCCACTCCGGCCGGTACATCCAAGCGGCGAGGTCGGCCCGGAAACGCTCGGCGCTGATCCAGCCGACCGGCTCGTCGACGACGACTGCGGCGACCCGGTCGATGTCGTCGGGCGTCGCGGCTCGGATCATGGCGTCACCCTCTCATAGGTCATGAACGCGACACCCGTGTCGAACGTGCGCGTGCCCGCCAGCCGGAACGGCATGGGCTTGAACGGCGCGGCGAACAGCGGTACACCGGAACCGATCGCGACCGGATTGACCTTGAGGATCAGCTCGTCGATCTCGCCGACCAGCTGCGATGCCAGCGCGCCGCCGCCGCACAGCCAGATGTCGAGCCCCTCGCGCCGCTTCAGGTCCCGGACGAACTCGGCGGGATCGGTGTCTGCGCCCAGGAACGTGACCGTCGGGTCGACGTCGGTGAGCGTCCTGGAGAAGACGAACTGCTCCAGATGTCGATAGGGGCTGGTGATGCCGATCGCGAGGCCGGGCTCATAGGTGCCGCGGCCCATCACGACTGTGTCGAACCGCTTGTTGGGCACGCCTTCCAAGCCGAGCGGCACCCGGGCGTGCGTGGGCAGGGTCTCGGGCCACGAGGCGATGATCGCCGCCGCCGAGTCGTCCTCGAACCCGAGGAAGTCGAACTGTCCGTCGGGGCCGGCGATGAAGCCGTCGAGCGTGGCGGCGACCAGGTAAGTCAGCTTTCGCATGGCACTCACTCACTTCGTTTGAATCACTGTGGATGAAGTGGTTTGAATGTAGTACTGTGCTTGCAGTGGTGTCAACCAGCCCGCACGGAAGGACTCAGCAATGCGTCAGAACCCCGCAAGACGGACCGCCCTGCTCGACGCCGCGATCGAGGTCCTGGCCGACGAGGGATCGCGAGGGCTGACACTGCGCGCGGTGGACCAGCAGGCAGAGGTGCCGACCGGCACGACGTCCAACTACTTCAGCAACCGCGCCGACCTGCTGGAGCAGCTCATGGTCCGGGTGCGCGAGCGGCTCACTCCCGACCCGGCGGAGCTTGCCGAGACGATGCGCGCGACACCGTCCCGCGATCTCGTGAAGACCCTCATGCACCAGTTACTGGACAGGACCCGCCGGGAGCGCAGCAGCCACCTCGCCCTGCTGGAGTTACGACTGGAGGCGACCCGCCGGCCCGAGCTCGACACCATGCTGACCCGGTTCTTCACGGCGGACCTGGAGGCGAATGTCGCGTTCCACGTCGACGCGGGCCTGCCCGGCGACAGCGGCTCGGTGCTGCTGCTGTATCTGGGCATGCTCGGCCTGATCGTCGACGACCTCACCGTGCCCGAGGTGCTGCGGCCGCACGGGGTGGAGGCGCTCGTCGACAGGCTGGTCGACCGCGTGTTCCCGCCGCCCGCCGGGGCGGAGGTGGCCAGCCAGGGTTGAGGTGCCAGGAGGGTCGGCCAGGTCAGGCGGACGTCCCGCCCGCGCGGTGACGGGCACGGACCGAGGAGGGCTGCAACGGCGACGGATCGGTCACGGGGGCGAGCGCCATCCGCATCGAGGGCTCGACCGTCGGCGAGGACGTCGTCGTGTCGAGGTTCTGCGACGGTACGACACCCCGCAGCCGCCGGGACGACTGCCGTGACGACGACGACGAGTCGGTCCAGTCGTGCACAGCGGGCTGCTCGCCCGTCCAGGCATGCGCACGGGCCCACACCTGCGCGCTTGACGGGTGCTGCGAAGCGAAGGGCTCCGGCGAGGGCGCAAGGCTCGAACGAGAGGAGTGCGATGGCGACGGCTGGAGGTGGTTCGCGGAGGCCTGGAACCGGGCGGTGACGTGGTCGTCCAGGGCAGGGCGCGGCGCGGGGACGTTTTGCGGCTGCGGCGCGGGGACGCTGTGCGGGCGCGGCGCGGGAACGCTGTGCGACTGCGGCGCGGCGTCGCTGTGCGACTGCGGCGCGGGAACGCCGTGCGGGCGCGGCGCGGAACCGTTGTGCGGCTGCGGCGCGGGAACGCCGTGCGGGCGCGGCGCGGAGACGCTGTGTGGGCGCGGCGCGGAGACGCTGTGTGGCTGCGGCGCGGGGACGTTGTGCAGTGGCTGCGGCGCGAACCTGGGCGGCGTCGGGAACGCGGGTGGCGGGGCGATCGCGTGCCCGTGGAACCGCGGCTGGGCGGCGGGCGTCGAGAGACGGCGCGGACCGCGGCGTTGACCAGCCGGCGCTGCTGGCATCGCTGTGGACCCCGCGTCGGTCCGCACCGCGGTGTGCACGGACGGAGCGCCGTGCGCCGAACTGCGCCCGGCGTGCGCGGGCATCGGCGTCTCAGGAGCCTCGGTGCCTGCGCGGTGGGCGACGGTCGAGGCCAGGTGAGCGGGGGCCGGTTCGTTCGGCGTCACGACGGCCGAGGACAGGTCCGAACCCGCAACCGGGGCCGAGTGGGCACCGACCGGGAACAGGGGAGCGCCGGGCGAGGAGGAACGGGCAGCGGACGAGGGCAGGAACGGGTCGGCCGCGGCAAGGTGAGTGGAAGGCCGAGGTGCGTGAACGGGGACAGGGAACACAGGCGGGAACGGGGAGTTGGGCTCGGTGTACGTCCTGGCGGCTGCCGGATGTGGCCGGGACAGGCGGGTCGGGGCGCGGCGGCGGCTGTACGCGCGGCAGGTGCCGATGATCGCGGTCGCCGTCAACGACAGCGGGGCGAGCAGGACGGCCAGGCCGATGAGCATCGGGCCGCCGGTGAAGAGGACCTTGGCCGACCAACCGGCGAGCGCCAGGCCGAAGGTGACGCACACGAGGCGGAGCCGGGAGGCGTTGCCGGGGAGGAAGCCGGCTGCGGCGGTGATGAGACCGGCGATCACGTAGCAGATGAGGAACAGGGTCCCCGCCGTGCTGCCGAGGTGCGAGACGTTCTGGTGCACAAATCCCTCCGAGCCGTACAAACCGTTCCGTCGATAACGGTAGGTGATCGGTTGCGGGCCGGTTGTCAGCAGTTCGGGCGGGTTTGGGGGCAGTGGGGGCGACGGGTTGCCACGGCGGTGGCGGCAGGTTGCACGCGGGTGGCAGTCGTGATCCTCACGACGGTCCGGGTGCGGTGCGGTGTGCCGATTGCGTGCTTGGGTGAGCGATCGGGTACACCTTTGTGCATGACCGCCGCGCCCGCCTTCGTCGCCGACCGATATCGCCTTTTTGAACCACTTGGGGCGGGCGGGATGGGCAGGGTGTGGCGGGCCCGCGATGAGACGCTCGGGCGGGACGTCGCCGTGAAGCAGATCATCCTGCCGCCGGAGCTGCTCGACAACGCGCGGGACGTCGCGATGGAGCGGACGTTGCGGGAGGCGCGGGCGGCCGCCCGGCTCACCCATCCGAATGTCGTTCGCGTGTACGACGTGCTCGCGTTCGACGGGCAGCCGTGGCTCGTCATGGAGTACGTGCCGTCACGGTCGCTCGACCAGACGCTGCGCGCCGACGGGCCGCTCCCCCCGCGGCGGGTCGCCGAGATCGGCCTCGCCGTGCTCGCCGCGCTGCAGGCGGCGCACCGCGTCGGCGTCCACCACCGGGACATCAAGCCGGGCAACGTCCTGCTCGGCGACGACGGCCGGGTGGTGCTCACCGACTTCGGCATCGCACGGATCGAGGGCGACGGCCACGTCACGCGCACCGGGCTGGTGCTCGGTTCGCCCGAGTACATCGCCCCCGAGCGCGCCCGGGACGGCACAGCGGGCGCCGCGGGAGATCTGTGGTCGCTGGGCGCGACGCTGTACGCGGCGGTGGAAGGGCGTTCGCCGTACGGGCGCGGGTCCGCCATGGAGACGCTGATGGCGCTCGCGTCGGACGAGCTCGACCCGCCGCAGCGGGCCGGGGCGCTCGCGCCCGCGCTGCGTGGGCTGCTGCGCAAGGACCCGCGGGCACGGGCCGGGTTCGCCGAGACCGAGGAGCGCCTTCAGGCCGTCCTCGCCGCGCCGACCGAACGCCGCCGCCGGTCCTGGCTCGGCGGCTGGGGGCGCTCGGCGCCCGCTCCGGCCGCGACACCCGCCGCGCCGGCGCGTCCGGCCCCTCCGGTCCCCGCACAACGTCCCGCCCCGGAGCCGCCGACGGTCGTGCAGCCCCGCACCCGGCTCGACCCGCCGACGGTGGTGCAGCCGCCGATCCCGGTGCCGGCGCCCGCTCCAGCGGCGGAGTTCGCGTCGGTACCGCCGGCGCCCGCCGACCCCGAGCCCCTGCTGAACGAGCCGGCGCCCGCCGAGCCCGCCCCACGACAGGAAACCGCGGCGGACGGTTCCGGGGCGGTCGGGGGTGACCTCTGGACGGAGCCCGCCGACGAGCCGGCGACGGACGCTGAGCCCGACGCCGCAGCGGACCCGGAACCCGAGCCCCAGGCGGTGCACGCCGAACAGGAAGCGAAGGCGGACGGTCCGCGGGCAGTCGGAGGTGACCTCTGGACGGAGCCCGCCGGCGAGCCGGCGACGGACGCTGAGCCCGACGCCGCAGCGGACCCGGAACCCGAGCCCCAGGCGGTGCACGCCGAACAGGAAGCGAAGGCGGACGGTCCGCGGGCAGTCGGAGGTGACCTCTGGACGGAGCCTGCCGACGAGCCGGCGACGGAGCCGGAGACCGCAGCGGACCTGGAACCCGAGCCGCACGCCGAGGCCGGGCCGGAGACTGAGCTCGCGCCTGCCGACGAGTCTGAGGTCGAACCGGAGGCTGTGCTCGCGCCGGCGGGTGAGTCTGGCGCCGAGCCTGAGGCCGACCACGCGACCGAGGCGGAGCCTGAGCCGGTGCGGGCGCCGGAGGCGACGCTCGAGTCCGCGACCGAGCCGGAGAGTGAGCAGCTGCCGGAGCCGGTGAGCTCGGCCGGACCGGTCGCCGGGGGTGAAGAAGAGACCGACCCCGAGCCCACGCCGGAAGCTGAAGTCCAGCCGGAGCCTGCGATCGTGCCGGCGCTGGAGGCTGAGCAAGACCCCGCGACAGAGGCGGAAGCCGAGTCGCGGCCGGAGCCTGAGGACACGGCCGGACTGCGCGCCGAGTCGGAGGCTGCGTTCGCGGCCGTGGCGGAGCCTGAGGCCGAGCATGCCGACGCGGAGCCCGAGACCGAGCACGCCGGCGAGGAGCCTGAGACCGAGCACGCCGAAGCGGAACCCGAGACGAAGCGCGTCGAGGCGGAGCCCGAGACCGAGCGCGTCGAGGCGGAACCCGCCGAGGCGAAGTCCGAGGCGGCGCACGTCGTTGCGGAGCCCGAGGCGGAACGCGTCGAAGCGGAGCCCGAGGCGGCGCACGTCGAGACGAAGCCGGAGGTCGTTGCGGCACCGGCGACCGAGCGGGTCCGGGCGGAGCAGGAGACCACGCGGCTGCGAGCCGAGCCGGAGGTCCAGGGGCAGCCTGCCGAGGCGGACGGGCGCGGGGCCGGGTCGGCGAGTGGCGGGAAGAGCGCGGCGGGCGTCACGTACAAGGCGACCCGCAAGCCCGAACCGGGTGTGCCGTCAGTTGGGGGCGCTGCCAGTACAAACGCGAAACCGCGAGCCAAGGTCCTTGCGGCGGTCGCGGGGGCGCTCGTGATCGTCGTGCTGGCGGCGTGGCTGGTGCTGCGGTCGGGCGGGGATGACAGCAACCGGACCGCGGCGCCGGCGAGTTCGGAGGGTGCGGGGGCGACGGCGACGAGCGGGGGGACGAGCGCGCCGGTCGGGTCGCCGAGTGTGGCGCCGTCGAGTGAGGCCGCGGGGGGCACGCCGTCGGCCACCGCGCCCGCCTCGCCTCCCGGTGGCGGGAACGGGGCGGGGCAGTTGCCGCCGTTGCCCGCCGGGTGGGTCGACTATCACGATCCGTCGGGGTTCTCGGTGTACGTGCCGGCGGGCTGGCGGCAGAGCAAGGACGGCTCGATCGTGTACTTCCGCGGGAACGGGCGGGTGCTGGGCATCGACCAGACCGACAAGCCGAAGTCGGACCCGGTGCGGGACTGGCAGGCGCAGCGGGACTCGCGGCGTGCGGCCGGCGACTTCCCCGGGTACGTTGAGATTCACATCCAGCCGGTGCCGTACTTTGTGACGGCGGCGGACTGGGAGTTCACGTTCGTGCGGGGCGCGCGCCAGCATGTCAACAACCGTGGTGTGGTGACGTCGCCGACGCAGGCGTACGGGTTCTACTGGCAGACCAGCGACGCCGACTGGGCCGCGGCCCGTCCGGATCTCGACCTGGTGTTCGCCAGCTTCCGCCCGCGCGTGTAGGGACCAGCACAGGTAGAGGGGGGACGTGGGCGAGTTGTGGCCGGCGGACACGCCGGGGTTGCTGCGGCTGCCGTCGGGGTTGACCGTCCGGGGGCGGCCGCTGTCCAAGCCGATCCCCGACGGGCCCGCGCCGACGCTCGGCGTGTACGCGCTCGGCCGCGAGCCGGCGCCGACGAGCTGGCCGGCCCGCTGGGTGCGCTGGCCCGACTTCGGCCTGCCGAAGGACCGGGACGAGCTGCGGGCCGCCCTCGACGCGGCGCTGCTGGAGGCGCGGACGGGCCGGGTCGAGTTCGGCTGCGGGGGCGGTCGCGGCAGGACCGGGACCGCCCTCGCGTGCCTGGCGGTGCTGGACGGCGTGCCGGCGGGCGAGGCTGTCGCGTACGTCCGCCGGCACTACTCCCGTCACGCCGTCGAGACGCCGTGGCAGCGGGGGTTCGTCAAACGGTTCAGTTGACCGAAGCGGACAGCTTCTCGATGGCCGCGGGGCCGAACGCTTCGCCGGCGAACACGGACAGGCGCGCCAGCGGCAGGCTCCCCATCAGCGTCAGCATCTCCGGGTCGGCGGCGGTGTGCGCCATCACGCCCGCCTCGCCGCTGCCGGCCAGGGCCGCGAACACCTCGCCGAGCGCCTGGGCGCCGCGCGGGTCGCTGAGCCACTCCGCGATCGTCGACTCGCCGGTCAGCGGCACCCGGGCGTCGTCGCCGGTGACGGTGGCCGTTGCGGAGACGCGCAGGTCGCGCGACGAGGCGCCGATCTCCACCTGGTACGTGCCGCCCTCGACCACCCAGCGGGACAGCCGGGTGTCCCAGTAGGCGAGGTCGTCGCGGGCGATCGGCAGCTCCACCTCGACGGTCTCGCCGGCGGCGATCGCCACGCTCGCGAACGCCTTGAGCTCCCTCGGGGCGCGGCGGACCCGTGAACCGGCGAGGGAGACGTACGCCTGCACGACCTCGCGGCCGTCGCGGTCGCCGGTGTTCGTGACGCTGAGCCGCACGCTCAGCCCGCCGTCGGTGGCGGTGACGGTCGCCGGGCCGTACTCGAACGTGGTGTAGGACAGGCCGTGGCCGAACGGGTACGCGACCTGCTGGCCCCGGGCGTCGAAGCCGCGGTACCCGATGTGGACGCCCTCGCCGTAGCGGACGTGCCCGGCCTCACCGGGGAAGTCCAGGTAGGACGGGTGGTCGGCGAGGTGCAGCGGGATCGTCTCGGTGAGCCGGCCCGACGGGTTGACCCGGCCGAACAGCACGTCGGCGATCGCGCCGCCGCCGGCCTGGCCGAGCAGCCAGCCCTCGACGATCGCGGGCACCGCCGCGTCCCACGGGCCGGTGCGCAGGACGGCGCCGTTGGAGAGCACGACGACGGTGCGCGGGTTAGCGGCGGCGACCCGTTCGATGAGCTCGACGTGCGCGGCCGGCAGGTCGATCGACTCGCGGTCGGCGCCTTCGGTCTCGCGGTCGGTGCCGGCGAAGACGACCGCGACGGCCGCGTCCCGGGCCAGGGCGACCGCGGCGTCGACGTCGTCGTAGCCGGACGCGAACGTGACGGGGCCCTCGGCCAGGGCGGTGATCTCGTCGAGGGCGTTGTCGAGCCGGGTCGGGTTGATCTGCGAGCTGCCGCCGCCCTGGAAGCGGGGCGTCCGCGCGAACTCGCCCAGCACCGCGATCGTGCCGTCGTGCCGGCCGAGCGGCAGCACGCCGCCGTCGTTCTTGAGCAGGACGATGCCCCGCCCCGCCACCTCACGGGCGAGCGCATGGTGCTCGTCCTTGTCATAGGTCGCGTCGGTACGGGAGGCGAGCGCTGCCTGTACCAACGAGGAAACCCGCGACACGGCGGTGTCCAGCGTCGACTCCGGCAGGTGTCCACTGCGGACCGCCTCGACGAGCCGGCGGTCGCCGTCGGGGTCGGGGCCGGGCATGGTGAGGTCGAGCCCGGCGCGGACCGCCTCGACCCGGTCGGCGACGGCGCCCCAGTCGGACACGACGAGCCCTTCGTAGCCCCACTCGCCGCGCAGCACCTCGGTGAGCAGCCAGCGGTGCTGGGAGGCGAGGACACCGTTGATGCGGTTGTACGCGCACATGACGGTCCACGGCTTGGCCTGCGTGACGACCCGCTGGAACGCGCGCAGGTAGATCTCGCGCAGCGTGCGCTCGTCGACGTCGGCGGAGACCCGCATCCGGTCGGTCTCCTGGCTGTTGACCGCGAAGTGCTTCAGCGAGGCGCCGACGCCGCGGCTCTGCAGGCCCTTGACCCACTCGGTGGCGAGGATGCCGGTGAGCAGCGGGTCCTCGGCGAAGTACTCGAAGTTGCGGCCGCCGAGCGGGCTGCGCTTCAGGTTGATGCCCGGGCCGAGCAGGACCTGGACGTCCATCGCGCGCGCCTCGTCGCCGAGGGCCTCGCCGACCCTTCTGGCCAGCTGCGGGTCCCAGGTCGAGCCGAGTGCGACGGCGGGCGGGAAGCACGTGGCCGGCTCGCTGTCGAGGATGCCGCCTCCCGGCGCGGCCTTGCGGACCCCGTGCGGACCGTCGGTCAGCATGATGTCGGGCACGCCGGTGACGGCGGTGCTGCGCCAGAAGCTGCTGCCGCTGGTGACGGCGGCCTTCTCCTCGAGGTCCATGGCGTCTCGTCTCCCACGTCTCACACTACTGAGTACTTGTAAAGTAATAGGTACCCGGTAAGGTAGCGCTACGGGCCTCGATGCGACAAGAGGAAACGACTGGGATGGCACGGCACGACAGGACCCGCCTGCCGGCGGCCGAGCGACGCCGGCAGATCATCACCGCCGCCACGCGTCTCGTGGCGGAGCGCGGCTTCTGGGGTCTGTCGATGCAGGACGTCGCGACCGCCTGCGGCCTGACCGTGCCGGGCCTGCTGCACCACGTCGGCTCGAAGGACGGCCTGCTCATCGCGATCCTCGAACACCGCGACGCCGAGGACGCCCGGGCCCTGGACTCCCTGCTCGCCGGCCCTTCGGGTTCCGCTTCCGCCGGCGCCTCAGGTTCCGCTTCCGCCGGCGCTTCGGGTTTCGCTTCCGCCGGCGCTTCAGGTTCCGCCGATGCCCCTGGCTCCACTGGCGCCGCGGATTCTGCCTGCGCTGCCGGTCTCATCGGTGCGCCGGGGGCGACGTTGCGGGAGGTGTGCGCGGCCGTGGTGCGGCGCAACGCTTCGCAGCCGGAGATCGTGCGGCTGTTCGCGGTGCTGCAGGCGGAGTCGCTCACCCCCGATCACCCCGCGCACGACTACTTCGTCGCGCGGCAGCAGCGCATCCTGAACGAGATCACGGCCCTGGCGAAGACCGCCGGCACCACCGTCCCGCCGGAGACGACGGCGCGGCGGATCATCGCGCTCATGGACGGGGTGCAGCTGCAGTGGCTGCGCTCCCCCGGCTCCGACCTGGTCCAGCTCTGGGCCGCGACGGCCGACGGTCTACTGCCCGACTGACAGACCCTGGCGACGGTCTACTGCCCGACTGACAGGCCTTGGGTCGTGCCGGTCAGGGCCGGCCGGGTCGCGCCTCAGGCTCGGGGTGGTCCGGTCGCGCCGTAGGCTCGGGGTGGTCCGGCGATTCGGGGGTGAGGGCTTGGACGAGGGCCGCGATCGCGTAGCGGGGCAGGTCGAGCAGCCGGGCCTCGAGCCACGCCGGGGGGACGAGTTCGGCGACCTTCGCCCTGGCTTCGTTCTTCGTCAGGCCGTGCTCCCGGACGAGCCCTTCCCGAAGCACATTGCCCAGCTTTCCGTGCGCGTGCCCGAGCAACCATCCCACCGCCGTGCGCGACCCGTCACGCACCGCTGCCGCCTCGACGATCGCGAGCCGCGGAGACGGCGTGCTACGGCGGTATCGCAGCGTGTACTTGGCGGCGACGACTGCGCGTAGCGAGGCCTGACTCTTCGCATCGATGAGGTCGGGGGATTTGTTGGGGACCTGTAAGCTCAGGGAAGAAGCATTGAGCGCCAGCAGCACCCGCAGGAGCCATGGGCCTGGATCGCCTGTGAGGTCGACCTGGTCCGGCACCGAGTGCACCGGCCCCGCCAGCAGCTCCGCAGGCCCGCGCCCGACCGCCTCGCCCTCCAGCGAGTGCTCACCGTGGGTGTACATGTTGACGGCCGCCCCGCTCAGCCGCTTCTCCAGCACCTGCCAGGTCCGCGCGGTCGGCCTGCACACGTAGAGGTCGCTCGCGGACCCGACGGCCTGCGCGCCGTGATACCGGTTGAACGCCGGTAGGATCGCTTCGACGGCGAGGTCGAGGTCGAGCACGGCCCGCTGCACCTTCACCCCGAGCGCCGGCGTGAGCGGGCTGAAGCCGTAGGCCATGACCAGCCGCCCGTTGGCCCGGTCCCGCAGCGCCTGCGCGCCCCGCCCGAGGAACAGCTGCACACCCTCCGGCGTGTACGGCGGGTCGGTGAAGACGAGATCCGCGGACTCGGCGACGACCGGGGGCAGCCCGAACCGCAGGTCCGCGTGCCAGCACTCGACGGCGTGCCCCCGCTCGGCCGCCCGACCCGCGATGAACTCCAGCAGCCGCTCGTCGACGTCGACCACCGTGACGCGCACGTCGGACCTGACGGCGAGGACCGCGAGCGAGGTCAGGTCATGATCGCCGATGCAGACGAGGTGGGCGCCGGTCAGGTCGTACGTCTCGTCCAGCCAGCGCGCCCGTTTTGCTGCGGTTTCGGCGGTTGCGGACACGTGGTCGAGGGCGCGGTCGGTGGGGACCTCGGCGATGAGGCGAGCCATGTCGGCGATCAGGTCCTCGTCCGAGATGCCCGACAGGCCGGATGAGATGACCGGCAGACCAGAATCGACCGGTTTGAGCGACTCAGCCGACTCAACCGACTTGTCCGGAGATAATGGTGAATTTGGCTGCTTGGGGTGAGATTGGGCAGTGAAGCGGGTGCGGTAGGTGGCGGGTAAGCGGAGGGCGCCGTTGCGGGAGGTGTGGAGGTCGGGGCCGGCGGTGCGGAGGAGTTGTTCGGCGGTGCGGCGGGGCAGGGCGTGTTCGCGGATCAGGTCGTCGAGGGTGGCCGGGGTCGTCGCCAGGTGAACGAGGGCCTCGCGGAGGCGGCGGGCGGCGATGCCCGCGGACTTGACCAAGTCGGTCACCGCATCCAAGGGCGTCGGGCCCGCCGGGGCATCGCCGGACCGGGCCACCGCCGCACCAGCGCCCGAATCCGGTGAAGGATCCGGTGAAGCCGGCCCCGAATCCAGTGAAGCCGCGGCCGCGGGGGACGGGAGTGCGCCAGGGGCGGGCCGCGGCGTCGGGGAGTCCGAAGAGGAGGGGGCGGCTGGCGGCGTCATCGTCGTTCACCTTACGGGGCGGGACCCAGCGGGCAAGACCGGTAAAGGTCATCGATGAGTTAAAAGTTAATGACCTGCAGTTATTCAACGACGGAGGCGTGAATTCAGTTAAACCGTTTCGGTGGTGTTTCAGGGCGGCGGTGGGGTTGAAGTACAGGGTGGCGGCAAGGGTGGGCAGAGGGCATCAAGTCTTGTCCCGGCGATTCCGGCTGTGTGATCGTCCTGAAATCGCCAAGAGTCGATGAAGCTCGCGGTTGGCCGATCGGCGCGCGCACGCCGGCCGTTGCTCCTGTAATTCGACGCTTGCGTGTCTCGATTGGTTCCGGCGCACACCCGACGTTGCACCCCCGGCACAGTGCGCCGCCCCGGAAAGAAGGCACCCTTGAAGCTGTCCCCACGGTTCGCTACAGCGGCCGGAGTGCTCGCGGTCGGGCTGGTAACAGCCGGCACCGCCGCAGCCGTGCAAGCCTCGCCCGCGTTGCCGTCGGCGCCCACAGGCGTCGAGGCAGCCAACGCCGTCGCGGCCAAGTCGGCCGAGACGTTCGTGTCCAGCCGTCCGAGCGTGCTGCAGCCCAGCAGCGACGACGCTTACGTGCAGAAGTCGGTGACCGCGTCCGGCAGCGCGAAGTACATCGCGTACGAGCGGACGTACAAGGGTCTGCCGGTCGTCGGTGGTGACTTCGTGGTCGTCACGGACGCGGCGGGCGCGACCAGGTACACGTCGGTCGCTCAGACGCAGTCGATCGGCAGCCTGTCGACGACGGCGAAGATCAGCTCGGCGGACGCCGAGGCCGTCGCGCGCAAGCTGCTCACGTCGGTGAACGCCGTCGAGAGCACCAAGCTCGTCGTCTACACGCTGGGCGGCGCGCCGAAGCTGGCGTACGAGACGACGCTCAACGGCACCGGCGCGGAGGGCGCGAGCCGCCTCACCGTCGCCGTCGACGCCACCACCGGCGCGGTGCTCGACAAGACCGAGCGGGTCATGCACGGCACGGGCACCGGCTGGATCGTCGGCAACGTCACCATCAACACGTCGCTGTCCGGCAGCACGTACAGCATGAAGGACCCGAGCTACCCGACCATCGCCTGCCAGAACGCCACCGGCAACGCGACGTTCACGGGCACCGACGACGTCTGGGGCAACGGCGACGGCACCAACCGCGAGACCGGTTGCGTCGACGCCCTGTACGCGGCGCAGAAGGAACTCGGGATGCTGTCGTCGTGGCTGGGCCGCAACGGCTTCAACGGCAGCGGCGGCGGCTGGCCGATCCGCGTCGGCCTGAACGACCAGAACGCGTACTACGACGGCACGCAGATCCAGATCGGCAAGAACACCGCCGGCAAGTGGATCAGCTCGCTGGACGTCGTCGGCCACGAGGTCGGCCACGGCATCGACGACACGACCCCGGGCGGCATCTCGAAGTCCGGCACCCAGGAGTTCGTCGGTGACGTGTTCGGCGCGGCCACCGAGGCGTTCGCCGCCAACGCGAACGACCCGGCCGACTACCAGGTCGGCGAGGAGGTCAACCTGGTCGGCAGCGGCCCGATCCGCTACATGTACAACCCGTCGCTCGCCGGTGACGACAACTGCTACTCCAGCAGCACGCCGTCGCAGGAGGTCCACGCGGCCGCCGGCCCCGGCAACCACTGGTTCTACCTGCTCGCCGAGGGCACCAACCCGACCAACGGGCAGCCGACCAGCACCACGTGCAACGGCTCGACCGGCCTCGTCGGCATCGGCATCCAGAAGGCCACGAAGATCTTCTACAACGCCATGCTGATGAAGACCTCGTCGTCGTCGTACCTGAAGTACCGCACCTGGACGCTGACCGCGGCCAAGAACCTGTACCCGGGCAGCTGCACCGAGTTCAACGCGGTCAAGAACGCGTGGACGGCCGTCAACGTCCCGGCGCAGTCCGGTGACCCGACCTGCACCGGCGGCACCACCCCGCCGCCCACCACGTCGAACCCGCCGACCTCCAACCCGCCGACCGGCAACTGCTCCGGCCAGAAGCTGCTCAACCCGGGCTTCGAGTCGGGCACCGCGTCGTGGAGCGGCACCACCGGCTCCATCGGCCAGTGGGCCAGCCAGGGCCAGGCCGCGCACGGCGGCACCTACAGCTCCTGGCTCGACGGGTACGGCTCGACGCACACCGAGGCGATCCAGCAGTCGGTGACCATCCCAGCCGGGTGCAAGGCCACGCTGACGGCCTACATCCACATCGACTCGGCTGAGACGACCACGACCGTCGCGTACGACAAGCTGACCATCACGGCCGGCTCGACCACCCTGGGCACCCTGTCGAACCTGAACAAGGCGTCCGGATACGTCCTGCGCACGTACAGCCTGGACGCGCTCGCCGGCCAGACCGTGGTGATCAAGTTCAGCGGTTCTGAGGACTCGTCCCTGCAGACGTCGTTCGTCCTCGACGACCTCGCGGTGACCCTCAGCAACTAGTACGAGGCGACAAGCACCAGGCAAGCAGCTACATCCAGGGAGGAAGCCCGGGTCGCGCGCCGGCCCGGGCTTTTCCTGTGGGCGGATCTCCACCCGGGCTCCACCCGTGGGTGGCGGCGCTCCACCCGGCCCGAAACCTAGCGTCATCCTCATGAATCTCACCACGATCCTGCTGATCGCCGCCGCCATCCTGTACGTGCTGATCCGCCGGTTCACGGGCGAGCCGTTCGAGGTGCGTCATCTCGTGCTGCCGCCGGTGCTGCTGATCGCCCTGGGCGGCTACCAGGTCGCACACACCTCCGGCCAGCACCCGGTCCTCGACGGCGCCGTCCTGGGGGCGGGCGCGCTGCTCGCCGTCGCGGGCGGGATCGTGCGGGGCCTGACGGTCAGGGTCTTCGTCAGGCAGGGGCGGCTCTGGTACCGCTACACGGCGTGGACGGTCGTCGTCTGGCTCGTGGTCGTCGGGGTCCGCTTCGCCGAGAGCGCGGCCGGGACGGCGCTCGGCGCGGACACGGCCGTCGTCGTCGCCGCGCTGCCGCTCATGTTCGGCCTGAGCCTCCTCGGTGAGGCCGCCGTCATCGGCCGCCGCGGCCTCGCCACGGGCGTCCCGTTCGGCGACTGGCACCGCAGCAGCCGCCGCGACCTGATCCACCGGTGAGCGCCGCTGCGGTGGAGACTGGCACGGTGTTCACGGTCACCGACACCGCGGTCGCCCGCTGGCGTCAGGCGCGCAGCATGGCGTTCCTCGTCTTCATGAGCGCCGCCCTGGTGCACACCGACCCACGGCCGGACCTCACCGGCCGGGGGATCGCCGTCCTCGGGTTCGGCGCGGTCGCCGCCGCCGGGTGGATCGCGATGACGTTCCTGACCGGCACCCGGCAGGCGGCCGGTGTCGGGGTGTGCGCGGCGGCCGGGCTGGCGGTGGCGACGCTGGACACGCGGGGGTTCGCGCCGCTGTACCTCATCGCCGCCGGCACCGTCGCCGTGGCGGCGCTGCCGCTCAGGGAGGTGGCGGCGGGCACCGCCGTCGCGGCCGGCGCGCTGACGCTCATCCTGTGGGCGCAGGGCGAGGGCTGGCTGGAGATGCTCGTCTGGGCCGGGTCGCTGCTGCTGGTGCTGCTGCTCGGCGTGGTCCGGCGGCAGCGGGAGGAGCAGGCCCGCCAGGCGGAGCGGGTCGCGGCCCTCGACGAGCGCGCCAGGGTGGCCCGGGAGATCCACGACGTGCTCGCGCACTCGCTGTCGGCGCTGTCGGTGCAGCTGGAGACGGCGGCGGCGCTGCTGGAGAAGGACCGGACGGCGGACGCGGCCGTGCTCGTCGAGCGGGCCGGCCGGCTCGCCCGCGACGGGCTCACCGAGACGCGCCGGGCCGTCGGGGCGCTGCGCGGGGACCCGGTGCCGCTTGGCGAGCTGGTCGGTGCGCTCGCCGACGGGTACCGCGCCGACCTGGACGCACCCGCGGACGTGACCGTGACGGGCACGCCGCGGCCCCTCGCCGCCGAGCCGGGCCTGGCGCTGTTCCGCACCGCGCAGGAGGCCCTGACCAACGTGCGCAAGCACGCGCCGGGCAGCGCCGTCACCGTCCACGTCGACTACCAGCCGGACGGGGTGCGGCTCACGGTCCGCAACGACGGCGACGCGACCGCGGGACGGAAACCGCCGAAGGGCGGGCACGGGCTCGCCGGGATCCGGGAGCGGATCGGGCTCGCCGGCGGCACCGTCACCGCCGCGCCGGACGGCGGCGGGTGGCTCGTCGATGCGAGGATCCCCGGATGATCAGGGTGGTGGTGGCAGACGACCAGACGGTGGTCCGGGAAGGCCTCGAGGTGCTCCTCGGCCTGCTCGATGACGTCGAGGTCGTCGGCGCGAGCGGCGACGGCGACGGGGCCGTCGAGCTGGTCGCCGCGCACGATCCCGACGTGGTGCTGATGGACCTGCGGATGCCGGGCTGCGACGGGGTCACCGCGACCGCCAGGATCCGGGCCGCGCACCCGCGGACGCGGGTGGTGGTGCTGACGACCTACGCCGACGACGCCGACATCCTCGGCGCAATGCGGGCCGGCGCGCTGGGCTACCTGACCAAGGACGCCGGCCGGGCGCAGATCGCGCAGGCGGTGCGGGCCGCGGCGGCCGGGCAGTCGTTCCTGGACCCGGTCGTCCATGCGAAGCTCGTCGCCGCGGCGACAGGACCCACGGCCGGACCCGCGGCGACGGGAGAGGCGCCGGCGCCGGTCGTACAGACGCCGCAACCGCTGCCGGACGGGCTGACGGCACGCGAGGCGGAGGTCCTCGGCCTGATCGCGGCCGGGTTGTCGAACCGGGAGATCGCGAAGCGGCTGTTCGTGACCGAGGTGACCGTCAAGTCGCACGTGAACCGGCTGTTCGCCAAGACCGGGGTGCGGGACCGGGCGCAGGCGGTGCGATACGCGTTCCAACACGGTCTGACCGGCTGAAGTGGCGCCCAGGCGATAGACTGGCGTCGACCTCTGGGGAGGTGCGCCGCTCGCATGACCGACAACGGGGACGACGACCGTCGTGCGGCACGTCCGCTGGTGTCCGTGCTCGTGGTCATCTCCGGCGGGCTCGGGATCTCGCTGCAGCAGCTGTCGACGGGCGCACCAGAGTCGACCGGGCGCTGGGTGATGCTGATCGCCGGGGCGTTCATCGGCGGCGCCGCGAGCATCCTCGCCACCGGGCTGTTCGAGCGGCTGCTGACGTGGTTCGGGTTCGGGTGGACGTTCCTGCGGACCCGCACCAGGCTGCGGACCGTGGTCGCCGGCGTCGTCGCCTGCGTGCTCGCGGTGGCCGCCGGGCTCGTCATCCCCATCATGTACGAGGCGCTGCACCGCCGCCTCTACGGGTGCCCACAGCCGGCCGCGGTGCGGGTCATGACGTCCGTCGAGCAGCTGGGGGCGGCGCTGCGCCTCGCCGACGCCTACGAGACCGCCACCGCCGAGCACCACCACGGCTGCCCGACCGCGGACCTGTACGTCTACGGCGCGGGCCCCACCGAGGCGCGCGCGGCGGTCGCCAGCGGGTGGCTCAACGACGCGCTGCAGCGCATCGGGCCGCGCGCCGACGTGTGGCTGCCCGACTCGACCCTCGACGTGACCGCCGCCGTCGCCGCGTCGGCCCGCTTCGGGGTCACGGTGCCGGTCGCGGAGCAGCGCGGCATCGGCTCCTCCCCCGTCGTCCTCGCCACGCCGCCGGACCTGTCACCGGCGCTCGAGGGCGACCTGAGCTGGCGGCAGCTGTGGACGGAGACGGTCCGGCTGGGCCTGGACGTCGTGCGGCCCGACCCCGTGGTCTCCACCGCCGGTGTGCTCGGCACCGCCGCGCTGTACACGAGCCTCGGCGCGACCCCGGCGACGGCCCGCGGCGTCGAACGGCGCCTCGAGGCGGCCCTCGACCGCGGCGGCTACCCGCTCGGCACCGGCGCCGACCTGCTGTGCCACGGTGGCACGGGCCGCGCTCCGGCCGCCGTCGTCGCCACCGAGCAGGCCGTGGTCCGCTACAACCAGGGCCTCGCGTGCCCCGCCGGCGGCCGGCCGGAGCGGCCGCTGGTCGTGCGGTACCCGAACGACACGATCAGCGAGGACCACCCGTTCGTCCGGCTCGCGTGGGACGGGGTCGCGGCGACGACCGCTGCCGCCGCGGCCGGGTTCGGCGCGTGGCTCGGCGGCGAGGACGGCCACCGGGCGCTGATCCGGGCCGGGCTGCGGCCGCCCGGCCTGTCCCCCGTCGGCGACCCGCTGACCGAGCAGTTCGGCGCGCACGCGGGGGCGGTCTTCGACCGGCGGCCACCGTCCGCCTCGACGATCGGCGATGTTCTGCGCCTGTACGACGCCGCGCACCGGCCCGGCCGGGTGCTGCTCGCGCTGGACGCGTCCGGGTCGATGCTGACCGCCGTCGACCGCGCCGGCACGACCCGCTTCCAGCTGGCGTCCCGCGGGGTGACGGGCGCGCTGGACCTGATGAGCGGCCGGGACGAGTTCGGGCTGCGGGTGTTCCCCGCCGACGCCCGGGGCGGCGGGTTCCGGGACCTCCTGCCGATCGGGCCCGCCGCGGGCCGGGCGCAGTCCGCCGCGGCCGCGATGGCGTCCGTACGACCGGCCGGCGGCACGCCGCTGCTGCGGACCGTCGCCGACGGGGTCCGCGACGTCGCCACCGGCCCCGGTGAACGGATCGCCTCGCTCGTGGTGCTCACCGACGGCAACGACACCACCGCCCTCACACCGTCCGAAGTGGACACCCAGGTGCGGGGGAAGGGCGTGCGGGTGTTCGTGGTCGCGATCGGCGAGGCGAGCTGCGGCACCCTGACCCTGCGCGACGTGATCGCCCACACGGGTGGCGGCTGCTACGACGCGCGGCCCGACACTCTCGACGATGTGCTCGTCATGCTGTTCGGGCTGCTCTGGGGAGGCGACGGCGGCGCATGACGACCTCCGAGTGCGGGCCCGGAAAGTGTCGTACCCCGCTGGCATGCTGTCCCCGTGAGCCGGACCCCGGTCCGTCGGCCGGCATCACACCACACCCCGGGCCCCCATCGACGGGCGATGACCTCTGGGGAGGCGACACCCGACCATGACAACCCCGCCCAGCACCGACCCGCCGTCTCCCCCGCCGGGGGATGATCCGCCGCCTCCGCCGCCGGGGGATGACCCACCACCGCCTCCGCCGCCGCCGGGGGACGATCCGCCACCGCCTCCGCCACCGCCTCCGCCGCCGCCGCCGCCGGGGGACGATCCGCCGCCTCCGCCGCCGGGCGGTGGGCGGCGGCGGTTCCGGGACCTGTTCGGGTGGGTGGGGGTCCTCGCGGGGTTCGTGGCGGGGGTGGTCGTCACGGCGCTCGCCGGTGTGTACGTGGTGCCGAGGTTGGACCGGGACGGCGGCCTCGAACGCGGCGACCTCGTGATCCTCAGCGGGCGCGACGACGGTCAGGGCAACCAGCGGCAGGCGCTCGTCGACCAGTGGAACGCGCTGCACCCCGACAACCCGGCCAGGATCGAGGAGATCGCCGCCGACGCCGACGCGCAGCACAGCGAGATGGTCGCCCGCGCGCAGGGTGGTGGCGGCGTCGACATCTTCAACCTCGACGTCACGTGGACCGCCGAGTTCGCGTCCAGCGGCTACATCCGGGCGCTGCCGGGCGACCAGGACGTCGCCGGGTTCCTGGCCGCGCCGCTGGCCACCTGCCGGTACGAGGGGAAGCTCTGGGGGTTGCCCTTCAACACCGACGCGGGGCTGCTCTACTACCGGTCGGACCTCGTCACGACCGCCCCCGCGAACTGGTCGCAGCTGGTCAACACCGTCCAGGACGTCCTGGCGCGGCCCGCCACTGGGCCGGCCACCGTTCCAGCCGCCGGGTGGGCCGGGCAGCTGCGCGACTACGAGGGGCTCACCGTCAACGCGCTCGAGGCGATCTGGGCCGCCGGCGGCGAGGTCGTCGACGGCCACGGCGAGGTCGTCATCGACTCCCCCGAGGCGCAGACGGGCCTGACCCGGCTGGCGGCGGGGCTGCGCCCCGGGGCGCCGCAGGTGGTCCTGCCGGACTCGGTGCGGTTCGACGAGTCGGCCACGACGCAGGCGTTCGCCGCGGGGCGGCTCGTCTTCATGCGCAACTGGCCCGTCGCGCACCGGGCGCTCGGTCCGGTGGACCCGGCCGGCGCCGACGCCGCGGACGCCGTCCGGTTCGGGGTGGCGAACCTGCCGGGCCCGAGCGCCCTCGGCGGGCAGAACCTCGCCGTGGCCGGCCAGAGCAAGCGGCCGGCGGCGGCGCGGGCGCTCATCGAGTTCCTCACCGGCGAGCGCAGCCAGCAGCTGCTGTTCGAGCGGGGCGGGTTCGCCGCGACCCGGGAGATCGTGTACCGGGACGCGGCGGTCGTGAAGCTGTACCGCTACGCGCCGACGCTGCTGGACGCGATCCGGTCCGCGCACAGCCGGCCGGTGACGGCGCACTACGCGCAGTTCTCCGAGACGTTCCGGAAGGTGGTGCGGGAGGCCCTCGCCGACGGCGGCCGGCTGCCCGCGGACGCGAAACCCCGCCTGCAACGGGCTTTACAGGGCTACAAGTAGGCGAAGAGCATCGGGTTCGCCGACGCCGCCGCGTGCACGGGGGCGGCCAGCCGCAGCTTGTGCTTGAGCCCGACGAGCCGGTCGTGGGTGTCCGGGTCGGCGGCCGGCGACGCCGTCAGGTGCCCGATGCCGTGCCGCCGCAGCCAGCCGAGCACGACGGCGCCCTCGCTGACCGGCCACGGGCGCCGGCCGTGGAACACGTCGTGGACGGCGACGGCGGCACCCGGACGGAGCCGTTCGAAGAGCGTCGTGGTGTACCAGCGGGCGAACCGCGCCGTGTGGGCGGCGTCGACGAGGACGAAGCCCGGGTCGTCGGGCAGCGGCCCGTCGCGCACGTCGCCGCGGGTGAACCGCCACCGGTCCGCGGCCAGCTCCCGCGGCACGGCCGCCGCGGCATCGCCGGTGAGGTCGAACGTGTGCAGCTCCCCCACGCCGTTGTCCCCCAGCGCGCGCAGCAGCCACGTCGTGGACCAGCCGCGGGCGGAGCCGATCTCCAGCACGGCCCGCGGGCGCAGCGCCCGGATCGTCAGGTAGCTGATCTCGGCCTCGAGGTCGTCGAGCCGCGGCCGCATCGGCCGCTGGGCGAGCAGCTCGCGCTGGGCGTCGCGGGCGGCGCGGAGGTCGTCGGCGTACGTCCGGTACCAGCTGACGAGCGTGTCGAGCGGCAACATCCAGTTCTCCGTCCGCGGCGGCTGTGATGGCCGAGCGTCATGGTTGCCGGGCGGCACCCCGTTCGCCGTCCGGGATCGCTGTGAGAGCCGGGCATCGTTGTTGCCTGGCGGCACCCAGGTCTCCGCCCGCGGTCGCTTCTCCGCCCGCGGTCGCTGCGAAGGCTGGGCACCAGGCGAGCCGGGCGGCACCCAGGTCTCTGTCCGCGATCGCGGTGAGGGCCGGGCGTCAGAAGTGGCGGGCGGCACCCGAGTCTCCGCCCGCGATCGCTGCGAGGGGCGGGCGTCAGGAGTGGCGGGCGGCGGCATCGAGGTCTCCGTTCGCGAGGGCGGCGAGGGCGTCCAGGGAGGCGGTGCCGGGGACGAAGTAGCCGTCATGGCCGGTGACGCCGTCGACGGGCAGTGGGGTCGCCCCGAACGCGGGGTCCGTCGGGTGCGTGCCGTGCCCTGCGCCGAGGATGCGGAGCCCGGGCAGGCGGCGGGTCCAGTCACCCGGCGCGGTCCCGGCCCAGACGCGGGCGGTGGTGCGCAGGTCGGCGGCCCGGTCGACGCCCATGCCGGGGCTGCCGAGCGCCACGATGTCGGTGACCCTGCCGCCGGTCCCCGCGTCGAGGCGCGCCGCCGCCAGGCCGATGACGGTGGAGCCGTAGCTGTGCCCGACGAGCACGATCCGCGGCGCGTCCACGTCCCGGAGGAACCGCAGCAGCGCGTCCGCCCCGCTCGCAGCGGCGTCCTCCCGGACCGCGTCGAGCCGGATCCCGCCCGGTGGGTGGTACCCGAGCCAGGCGATCACCGCGACCCCGCCCCGCCGCCCCACGGACGCCGCCGCCCCGGAGCTGGCAGCCGAGCGCCCAGGCGACCCCGACCCAGCGGCGGGCGAAGCGGCAGGCGAACCCGCCGGCGAAACGACGGACGAGGACCCGGGCGACCCCGACCCAGCGGCGGGCGAAGCGGCAGACGAACCCGCGGGCGAAGCGACGGACGAAGGCCCGGGCGGCACCGACCCGGCAGCGGGCGCAGCAGCAGACGAACCCGCGGGCGAAGCGACGGACGAAGGCCCGGGCGATACCGACCCGGCAGCGGGCGCAGCAGCAGACGAACCCGCTGGCGAAGCGACGGACGAAGCCGCGGGCGGGGAGGTAGACGGCGCTGCTGACGAGGGCCCGAGCGGCACCCCGGCGGGCGACGCGGCGGGCGAGGAGGTGTCAGAAGCGGCAGGCGAAGCAGCGGACGGAGGTTGTTGCAGGTCGGCGGCGCGGGTGGCGAGCTGTCTGGCCTGCCAGGCGGGGGCGCGGCGCTGGACGCCGCCGAGGCCGCGGTCGAAGTTGGTGGCGGTGGTGGCCACGCCCGGGACCAGGACGACGACCGTCGCGGCGGTCGAGGGGTCGCCGACGACCTCGACGGCGAGGCCGTTCGCGAAGCGGGCGCTGTGGACGCCGACGGGCGGCAGGTCGGTGGCCTGCGTGGGGCCGAACACCGACCAGAGCACCGCGATCAGCGGCAGCGCGAACAACCTGCGAAGCATGCAGCCGAAGGTAGGTGCGGGGCTACGGGCGGATCGTCACTCTGCGGGACCATCTGCCGGGCGTCCGGGGGTAGTACCCCGGTACTACGGGGACGACCCTACGCCCCGGCGCTGACGAGGCCGGTCTCGTAGGCGAAGACGACGGCCTGGGCGCGGTCGCGGAGGTCGAGCTTCGTGAGGACGCGGCTGACGTGGGTCTTCACGGTCTGCTCGGCGACGACGAGGTCCTCGGCGATCTCCGCGTTGGAGCGGCCGCGGGCGACGAGCCGCAGCACCTCCGTCTCGCGGGGGGTGAGGGCGGCGAGCCGGCCGGGCTCCTGGCCGGTGCGCTTCGGGCGGGCCGCGAACTGCTCGATGAGCCGCCGGGTCACGGACGGGGCGAGCAGGCCGTCGCCGGCGGCGACGACCCGGACGGCGTTGACGAGCTCCGCCGCGGGGGCGTCCTTCAGCAGGAAGCCGGACGCGCCGGCGCGCAGCGCCTCGAAGACGTAGTCGTCGAGGTCGAACGT
This sequence comes from Dactylosporangium sp. NPDC050588, assembly GCF_040654975.1. NCBI lineage: Bacteria > Bacillati > Actinomycetota > Actinomycetes > Micromonosporales > Micromonosporaceae > Dactylosporangium > Dactylosporangium sp. NPDC050588. The sequence goes on from NZ_JBFAJA010000041.1 coordinate 84,757, forward strand.
GGTGAGGATGACCACCTTCGGGCGGTGCGTGCCGGGGGCGGTGGCGAGGATGCGGCGGGTGGCCTCGATGCCGTCGAGGACGGGCATGCGGATGTCCATGAGGACGACGTCGGGCGCGTGCTCGCGGGCCATCGTGACGGCCTGGGCGCCGTCGGGGGCGTCGCCGACGACGACGAGGTCGGTCTGGGCGGCGAGCAGGGCGGCGAACCCCTGCCGGACCATCGCCTGGTCGTCGACGATCATGACCCGGATCACGGCGTGACCTCCAGGGGAAGGGTGGCGTGGACGGTGTAGCCGCCGGCGGCGTCGGGGCCGGCCTCGAACGTGCCGCCGATCGCCGTGGCCCGCTCCCGCATGCCGAGCAGCCCGTGCCGCTCCCCGCCGGAGTCCCCAGTGCCCCCCGCGTCACCAGCGTCACCGGAGCCCGCGCCGGAAGGCGCGCCGGGGCGAGCGCCGGAGGAGGGGTCGCCGGCGGTGTTCCGCACGGACAGGTCCAGGGCCGACGGGCCGAGGGTGAGGGCGATGTGGACGGGCGCGCCGGCGGCGTGGCGGCGGGCGTTGCTGAGGGCCTCCTGCGCGATGCGGAAGGCGGCCAGCCCGACCGCGGGCGGCACCGTCGCGCCCGGCAACGGGTCGAACGTGACGTCGACGCCGGCCTCGCGGGCGTCGTGGACGAGGCGGGTGAGGTCGTCGAGGACGGGCTGCGGCTCCACGAGCGGCGTCTCGGCGCTGCGCAGCACGCCGAGCAGGCGGCGCATCTCGACCAGCGCCTCGCGGGACGTGCCGGCGATCGCGGCGAGCTCCTCGGCGACCGCCGGTGGGACGCCGTCGATGCGGTACACGGCGGTCTCGGCGCGCACGGCGATGAGCGACATGTGGTGGGCGACGACGTCGTGCATCTCGCGGGCGATCCGGTTGCGCTCCTCGGCGACGGCGCGGCGGGCCTGGGCGAGCTCGGTGCGCTCCTCCTCCTGGGCGAGCGCGGCCTGCACCTCCCGGCGGCGGCGGACCTGGTCGCCGATGACGAGGATCGCGGCGACGGCGAGCAGCAGCCCGGCGATGTTCTGGGACCTGACGGTCCCGACCACGAGCAGCGTCGCGGACAGCCCGACCCAGATCAGGACGCCGCGGCGGTGCCGGACCGCGACGACGGCGAGCAGCACCGGGTAGGACAGCATCTGCACCGGCGACCACGGCCACGGGGTGCCCTGGTCGATGTCGACGGCCAGGTACGTGTACACGGCGACGAGCCACGCGACCCGCCACGCGAGCAGCGGCCGGGTCGCGACGAGCCCGATCGGGGCGACGATGAGGGCGGCGTCGAGGGCGAGGAACAGGGAGCCGACGTGCGGGCCGTTGCCGCGCAGGTACTCGTAGCTGGCGAGCCCGCACAGGATCGCGACGACGGCCCCGATCGTCGGCAGGGACCTGCCGAGCCGGGTGCGGGGGCGCACCGGCGGGTCGGGGCCGATCAGGAACGTGCGGAGGTCCCGCAGCCCGACCTTCCACACGCTCCGCACCCCGAAACCGTAACAGCGCGGCGCGGCCTCACCGTGGCGGTGGGTTGACGGCGGCGCCGCCGAGGAGCTGGATCAGTTCGCGGCGGGAGCGGATGCCGAGTTTGCGGTACACGTTGCCGAGGTGGTAGTCGACGGTGCGGACCGACAGCACGATCCGGTCGGCGATCTCCCGGCTGGTCCGCCCTTCCGCCGCGGCGTACGCGATCCGCCACTCGTGCGGTGTGAGCTGCTCGGTCCCGGCGGCCGCGGCCGGCCCGGAGGCGGTGGCGCGGGTGCTGGAGGGGGCCAGCTCGGCGCGGGCCAGCTCGGCGAACGCGTCCGCGCCCGCCGCGGCGAACAGCTCCAGCGCCCGGGTCAGCTGCTCCCGGGCCGGCCCGCGGCGGCGCGCCCGGCGCAGCCACTGCCCGTAGGCGAGGTGCGTGCGCCCCAGCTCCACCGGCAACAGCCCGCCGACCGCGAACCCCGGCAGGGCGCCCGGCGCGTAACCCGGCAGGGCGCCCAGCGCGTAACCCGGCAGGGCGCCCGGCGCGAACCCCGGCAAGGCGCCCGGCGCAAACCCCGGCGCGAACCCCGGGTCGGCATCCGGCGCGGCGCCAGGTGGCGGGACGGTGGTGTCGAAGGCGGCCAGGGCGGACTCGTACGCGGCGCTGTCGTCGGCGAGGAGGGCCGAGACCCTGGCCGCGACCGCCGTCAGGCCCGGCAGGCGCCGCAGCCCGGCCGCGGCGGCGAGCCGGTCGGCGACGAGGTGCGCGGCGCGGGCCTGGCCGGTCTTCACCAGGGCCTCCGCGAGGTCCGCGGCGACCGGCAGGAACGCGGGCTCCACGACCCCGCCGGCGCGCAGCAGGTCGTCGGCGCGGCCGAGCTCGGCGACCGCGGCGTCGTGGCGGCCGGCGGTGAGGGCGGCGACGCCGAGCGCCGCCCTGGCATGGGCCTCCACGGCCAGGCTGCCGGGGGCGAGGGCGAGCGCGGCGGCCGCGTGCCCGGCGCAGTCGTCGTGCCGGCCGACGACGGCCTCGACCTGGGCGAGGGCGGTGAGCGCCTCGGCGGTGTTGACCGGCAGGCCCATCGTCTCGGCGAGCTCCACGCCTTCGAGCGCGTCGGCGTACGCGGCCGCGACCCGCCCGGCCCGGAGCCTGAGCCTGGCCCGCAGCGGCAGCGTGTACGCGAGCAGCGACACGTCGTCGAGCCGCCGCGCCCCGTCCACGTCGTGGTCGAACAGCCGGGCCGCCGTGCCGTGGTCCTCCAGCCACCCGATCACCTCCCCCAGCTCCGCCGCCGAGCCGTCGGCGTGGCGGAGGCAGGCGGCGACGCAGCGGCGGGCGAGCAGCGCCCCGTCCGGCCGCGCGGCGAGGACCCCGGAGTGGGCCAGCCGGATCGAGATCTTCGGCAGGTCCGGGTGCGGCACCACGTCGCCGGCGATGGCGGCGGCCCGGGTGGAGACCCGCAGCATCCCGTCGACGTCGAGGCGGCGCATCGGCCCGTTCATGGCGAGGCTCAGCGTCCGCGCCGCCCGCAGCGCCAGGTCCGGGGGGAGGTCGGCGCCGAGGCGGTCGACCTCGGCGGCGATCGCGGCGAAGGCGTCCTCGGCGTCGCCGCGGAGCATGGCCAGGTAGGCGCGGGCGGACAGGACCTCCAGGCGGCCGTGGGCGCCGGTGGCGAGGGGAAGCGCGTCGTCGAGGAGGGCATCGGCGTGCTCGACGGCGCCGATGCTCACCCAGGCGCGGGCGGCGCTCGCGAGCCGCTCCCCGCGCGGCTCCGCGTCGACCGTGAAGGCGGCGGCCCGCTCCAGCGCGGTGGCCTCGGCGACCAGGCCGCCGCGGCGGCGGGCCCGGCCCGCGGTCTCGGCGAGGGCGTCGGCGACGGCGTCGTCGGGGCCGGCCAGTGACAGTGAGAGGTGCCAGGCGCGGCGGTCGGCGTCGTCGGCGGTGACGCACGCGCCGGCGAGCGCGGCGTGGACGTCGCGGCGCTGGCCGGGCGGCGCCCGGTGGTAGACGGCGGAGCGGACCAGCGGGTGGCGGAAGCGGACCGTGTCGCCGGTCTCGGCCAGCAGGCCGGCGCGGATCGCGGCGTCCAGGGCCGACGGTCGCAGGCCGAGCCCGGCGAGGGCCCGCGCGAGCAGTGCCGGGGTGCCGGTGCCGGCGGCCGCGCAGACGAGCAGCGCGACCTGCTCGCCGGCGGCGAGGGCGGCGACCCGGTCGGTGAACGCGCGCTCGATCCGGTCCGTCGTCGGCAGCGGCTCCGTCAGCGGGCTGCGGCCGGCCCGCTGGTCGTCGGACAGGGCACCGGCGAGCTCGCGCAGCGCGAGGGGGTTGCCTTCGGTGGCGGTGAGGATCCGTTCGGCGACGGCGGCGGAGCCGATCCCGCAGCGGCGCAGCAGCGCGGCACCGGCCTCGCCGTCCAGGCCGCCGAGCTCGACGGTGGCGGTGCCCGGGGCGGTGAACCCGGTGCCGGGCCGGGTCGCGTACACGATGAGGACCCGCTCGGCGAGAAGCCTGCGGGTCGCGAACAGCAGCGCCTGTGCCGACGAGTGGTCGAGCCAGTGGGCGTCGTCGACGAGGCACAGCAGGGGGCGTTCGTCGGCGGCGGCGGCCAGCAGCGACAGCGTCGCGGCACCGACCGCGAAGCGCTCGACCGCCGCGGTCGTCGGCCCGGCGTCGCCGGCGAGCCCGAACGCCGCTCGCAGCGCGGCGGCCTGCGGGGGTGGCAGCTGGTCCAGCAGCGCGAGCAGCGGGCGGGTGAGCGCCGCGAGCGCCGCGAACGGCAGGTCGGCCTCGAATTCGACGCCGGCCGCCCGTACGACATGGAAACCGTGCGCGGAGACGGCGAGATCGTCCAGGAGGGTGGTCTTGCCGATGCCGGGCGCGCCGCGCACGACGACGCCGCGGCTGTGCCCGTCGCGGGCCTCCGACGCGAGCTGCAGCAGCCGCGCGCGCTCGGCGTCACGGCCGAGGATCTCGTCGCCGGCGGGTGCGACGTCGAGGTCGGCGGCCTCCGCGGCGGCGGTGTCCAGCTGCTCGCGGGCGTCGTCGGCGTCGCCGGGCAGGTCGCGGCGCAGCAGCGCCTCCGCGAGCCGGCGGCGCGAGTGCAGCGCGGCGGGGCGGTGCCCGAGCGCCTGGTTGTCGCGCAGCGCGACCCGCAGGTGCGCGACGGCGGCGTCCGCGTCGCCGGTGGTGAGCGCGGCGACGCCCAGGGCGTGCTCGGTGGCGCCGAAGCAGGCGATCGCGAGGCTCGCGGTCATCGGCAGCCGGGCGTGCGGGGCGAGCAGCGCGGCCGCCTCGGCGGCGAGACCGGCGTCGCCGAGCAGGTTCGCGGCCTCGACGACGCCGTACAGGGTGACGAGCCAGCTGCTGCCGCGGGGCAGCGCCGCGAGCCCGTCGCCGCGGAGCCGGGCGAGGACGGCGGCGGCGCGGGCCCGGTCACCGGCGGCGGCCGCGGCGACGGCGAGCCCGGCCAGGGGCGACCGGTCGATGGCGCTGAGCGTCGCGGCGTGCGCGAGGTCGCCGAACATCGGCAGCAGCTCCGCGATCCTGCCCTGGAACCAGCGGATCGCCATGAGCTGCCCGCCGTGCCAGCCCTCGGTGTCTTCGTCGCCGGCCTCCCGCCCCCGGTCGGCGCAGGCCGCGGCGAGCCACTCGGCGTGGTCGAGCCGGCCGGCGCGGATGGTGAGCATGACCCGGACGGCGGCGGTGACGTACCCGACCGCGAGGTGGTCACGCTCGCCGAGCGCGTCGGTGAGCGCGGTCAGCCGCCGCTCGGCCAGCAGGTCACCGGCGAGGAACAGGTCGACCGTGTGCCACAGCATGCCCATGAGCAGGTCACCGCGGCGGCCCGTGCCGGCGGCGACGCCGAGCAGCTCCCGCGCGAGGCGCTGCCGGGTCGCGGCCTGCCCCGGCGCGAGCAGGCAGTGGTGGGCGAGGCTGAGCGCCTCGGCGAGCGCGACCGGGTCGCCGAGCGCCCGCGCCGCGTCCGCGACGGCGAGGACCGGGCCGGGGTCGCCGTCGCGGTAGCCGGCCTCCGCGGCGACCCGCGCCTCCAGCCGCAGCCGCAGCGGCTCCGGCGCACCGGTCCGGGCCAGCGCGAGGGCCTGGGTGAGACGGTGGTCGAGGAGGGCGGCAGCGGCGGCGTCGCGGTGCTCGTGGACCCACAGGCCGGCGAGGCCGAGGGCGGCCTCCGGGGCGCCCGGGGACTCCTGCCATGCCTGCTCGAAGAGGGCCCGGGCGGTGCGCAGGTCGCCGTCGACGTGCAGGGCCGCGACGGCCCGTGCCAGCACCGAGTCCACGGCGGATGCTATCGCGGCCGGGCGGCTTTCCGACACATGGTTACCGGCGGGTGCCGGTAGTTCTACGGATCCACCGGACCGGTCCGGGTCGCGATGCTGGGGGCATGCCCGACGTGACTCCGCTCCCCGATGCCAGACGCCTGCGGGTCAGGCCCCTCGCCCGCGGGGAGGTCGACGTGTTGCAGGACGTCTTCGACGGCCTGTCGGTGCGGTCCAGGTATCTGCGGTACCACACGGCGATGACCAGCCTGACCCCGGCGAACCGGGCCGCACTGTCCGCTGTGGACGGCCGGCGCAGGATCACGCTCGTCGCGGAGCGGATCGGGCCCGCCGGGTGGGTCGCCGAGGGGCTCGGTCACCTCGTCGCGACCGGGCCGGACCGGGCCGGGGTGGCCGTCGAGGTCGTCGACGCGGCGCAGGGCCGCGGCGTCGGCCGGACGCTGCTGCGGCATCTGGTGACCGTCGCGGAGGCCCTCGACTACCGCGTCGTCGAGGCGGACGTGCTCATGGCCAACACCCCGATGCTGCGGCTGCTGGGCCGTCTGTTCCCGGACGCCCGCACCACCCCGGCGACCCCGGCCGCCACAACGGTGGCGGTCGAGGTCCGGCTCGGCTGAGCGGCCGGGCCGCACGCTCGAACGGGCAACACCGGCGACCACCAGGACGCGTGGATGAGCGGCCGCCGCCGTGTGGATGGGGCGGCTCGTGCCCGGCCCGAAACGTTAACCGGTGGCCGGTGATTGCCGGCGGCGCATACGATCCGGGCATGGCTAAGGGGCGTGGCACCGCGGGCCTGCGCCCCGTCCAGGACGTCGTGTCCCGGATCCGGTTCGACGCGACCCTCGACGCGACACGGTTCGTCGTCGGCTACGAGGAGCGGGGCGCCGGGGTCAGGGAGACGCCGCTGTCCCTGTTCGTCGCCGGCGGGGACGTGCCGTGGCACCGGGTGCGGTACGTGAAGGCCGGCAACCGCGTCGTCTGGGACCGGCAGGCGCGGATCGACCTCGTCTTCGGCACCGGCGAGACGCCCGCCGAGGACCTGTCCACGGTGCCCACCGCGCCCGCCGCGCCCGCCGCCCCGCCCGCCGCTGGGCCGCGCCGGCAGGTGGCGTTCGACGCGTCCGCGTGCCTGCGGTTCGACCCGTCCACCGGCGCGTGGGTCCCCGCCGGGCCCGCCGGCGACGTGCGGGCCGACGCGCTGCAGGTGGCCACGTTCAACGTGCTCTCCGACGCGTACGACCGCGACCTCACCTACCCGCTGCTACGCATCCCCGCGTGCGTCGAGCTCCTGGCCGGCCTCGACGCCGACGTCGTCGCGCTGCACGAGGTCACCGCGGCGCTGTGGGAGGCGCTGCTGGACGCCGCGTGGGTCCGCGCCGGCTACCACGTCTCCGCCGGCCCGGACCCGGACGCCGGCTATGGCACCGTGCTGCTGTCGCGGTGGCCGATGACGATCGAGGTGCACCGGCTCAGCACGTACAAGCGGACCATCGTCGGCAAGGTCGGCCTCAACGGCCGTCAGGTCGGTTTCGTCGCCGCGCACCTGACCAGTGACCACACCGCCGGGGCGGAGCAGCGCCGGGAGCACCAGCTGCGCATCATCGACGAGCGGCTCTCCCGCGGCGACCTCGGCGGCGCCGTCGTCCTCGCCGACGTCAACTTCGGCGACGACACCCGCCCCGACGTCGCCGGCTACACCGACGCGTGGCGGGCGCTGCACCCGCACGACGCCGGCTTCACGTTCGACCCCGCCGTCAACTCCCTCGCCGCGGTCGCGTCCCGCACCGGGCGGTCGCTGCGCCTGGACCGGATCCTGATCCGCTCCGGCACCCCGGGCGGGCTCGTCCCCCTCGCCGTGGAGCGGTTCGGCGACCGGCCGTTCGACGGCGAACGGTTCGTCTCCGACCACTTCGGCGTCACCGCGCTGCTGCAGGACGCGGCACCATCCACTGTGGTCACCGCTGCTGCCGTGCACACGTCGGCGCTGGTACTGCGCCCGCCGCCCGCCGTGTGGGCACCGCTGCAGGCGATCCGCGCGGCGCACGACCCGTCGTTCCGGCGCTGGATGCCGCACATCAACCTGGTGTACGGCTTCGTCCCCGAATCCTCGTTCGCCGAGGCCGAGCGGGCGGCGCGCGAGGCGGTCGCCGGCCTCGGGCCGCTGCGGATCCGCCTGTCGCGGTTCCGCACGTTCGCGCACCGCGGCAGCACCACGGTGTGGCTGGCGCCCGACCCGGCCGAGCCCCTGCTGGAGCTGCAGGCGGCGCTGGCGCGGCGGTTCCCGGGCTGCGCCGAGCAGGACAGCCGCGGCGGGTTCACGCCGCACCTGACGGTCGCGAAGCTCACCGGGCCCGACGTGGCGTCCACTGTGGAGCGCTGGCAGGCGGCGTGGCACCCGGTCGAGTTCACGGTGTCGGCGGTCGACCTGATCAGCCGCCGCGGCGACGAACCTTTCGAGGTCCGGCGCAGCGTGCCGCTGGGCCCCGCATCCTCCTCCGCGGCGGCGCCCATGCCGGCGTGGAGCGCCCTGCCGTCGCCCTCGCACCGGGTCGCCCTCGACGCGGTCGCCGAAGCCTGCGCGGCCGTCGACCCGGGCGGGCGGCTGCACGTCGCCGGGTCGGTGCGGCTCGGCGTCGGCGCCCCGTCGACCGACCTGGACCTCGTCTGGCAGACCACCGGCACCCTCGCCGACCTCGCCGACCTCCTCCCGGGCGCCAGGCTAGCCGGCACCGTCGTCCCCGTCGTCCGCGCGACGGTCGCCGACGTCGGCGTCGACGTGCAGCGGGTCACCGTCGACCCGCTGTCGGACCTCGACCTGGGGTCCCTCGACGACGCCGACCTGCGGGCGGTGCTCGCGATCCGCGACGCCGACGCGCTGCCCGCCGCGGACCCCGCGTTCCGGTCGCTGCTCATCGCGGTCCGCGCGTGGTCCCGCGCCCGCCAGCTCGACGGCGCCGCGTGGGGCCTCGTCGGCGGGTTCACCTGGGCGGTGCTGGTCGCGGAGGCCCGCGCCCACCACGTCACCGACCTCGCCGGCTTCCTGCGGCACTGCGCCCGCCACCCGCGCCGCCCCCGCCGCGGCGAGCGCCACGCCTACTGGCCCGTCTACTCCCCCGCCCCGCCGGGCGTGAACACCACCCGCACGATGACCCGCTCCACCGCCGCCGTGCTCCAGGACGCGTTCGAGGGCCGCGGCGGCTCCCAGTCCCACGAGCGCCGGGTCCTGCTCACCGGCGACGTCGAGGGCCGCGTGCTGGGCCTGGTCCTCGCCCTGGAGGACGCGGGCGCCCGGGTCCGCCCGTACCCCCGAGCCGCCGCCCTCGGCGTCGATGGCGGCGACCCCGACGCCCTGCGAGCGGCCGTCGCCGAGTCCGGCCTCTCCGCCCGCCTGGTCCAGCCCGCGTAGGGCCACGTCGCGGAGGCCGCCGGGCTGACGCACGACAAGTTGCGGCAGCTGCGTTCCTGGCTGACCGTCTGACGGGCGCCACCGGTGCGGCGGCGCCCGTCAAGGTCACCGCCGCGCGACGGCACACGCCCAGGTCACACCCGCGTGGCGGCGACATCGGGAAGCGTCACACCCGCGCGGCGGCGACACGGGAAGGGTCACGCCCGCGTGGCGGCGGCCGTCAGGAAGGGTCACAGCCGTAGCCAGACCGACGTGTCCGGGGGCAGCAGGTCGCCGTCGAGGGGGCCGCTGGCGAGCAGGACCGTGCCGGGTGGCAGCGGCGCCGGGGTCTGGGAGAGGTTGACGACGCAGGCGAAGCCGCCCTCGCGGGTGAAGGCGAGCACGTCCGCCGGGGCGTCCAGCCACGCCATCGGGCCGTCGCCGAGGCCGGGCTCCGCGCGCCGGACGGCGAGGGCCCGCCGGTACAGGCTGAGCATCGACGACGGGTCGGACGACTGCCGCTCGACGGTGTACGCGGCCCAGCCGGCGGGCTGTGGGAGCCAGCCGGGCGCGGCCGGTGGGGACGACCACGGCAGCGGGACGCGGCAGCCGTCGCGGCCCGGGTCGGCGCCGCCGGTGCGGGCGAAGATCGGGTCCTGGCGGGCCGCGGCCGGCAGGTCCTCGACCTCGGGCAGTCCGAGCTCCTCGCCCTGGTACACGTAGACGGAGCCGGGCAGTGCCAGGGTGAGCAGCGCGGCGGCGCGGGCGCGGCGGGTGCCGAGGGCCAGGTCGGTCGGGGCGAGGTGCCGGGTCTGCCGCAGGTGGTGCTCGAAGCCGGTCTCGGCCCGGCCGTAGCGGGTCACGTGGCGGGTCACGTCGTGGTTGGACAGGACCCAGGTGGCGGGCGCGCCGACGGCGGCGTGCGCGTCGAGGGTCTCGTCGACGCAGCGGCGCAGCGCCTTGCCGTCCCACGGGCAGCCGAGGAAGTCGAAGTTGAACGCGGCGTGCAGCTCGTCCGGGCGCAGGTACTGCGCGAAGCGGTGCGGGTCGGCGAGCCAGACCTCGCCGATGAGCGCGCGCCCGCCGGGGTAGCTGTCGGCGACGCGGCGCCAGGCGCGGTAGATGTCGTGGATCTCGTCGCGGTCGTTCCACGGATGCGGGTCCGGAGGCGACGCGGGGTCGAAGTCGGGCAGCGCCGGGTCCTTGGCGACCATCGCGGCGGAGTCGATGCGGATGCCGTCGACGCCGCGGTCGAACCAGAACCGCAGGATGTCCTCGAACTCCTCGCGGACGATCGGGTTGTCCCAGTTGAAGTCGGGCTGGCCGGCGTCGAACATGTGCAGATACCACTGCCCGTCGGCGACCTGGGTCCAGGCGGGCCCGCCGAAGATGGAGCCCCAGTCGTTCGGGGGCAGGTCACCCCGGCCGTCGCGGAACCAGAAGCGGTCCCGGTAGGAGGGGTCCACGAGGGCCCGCTGGAACCAGGCGTGCGCGACGGACGTGTGGTTGGGCACGACGTCGATGATGATCCGGATGCCGAGGGCGTGCGCCTCACCGATCAGCGCCGTGGCCTCGTCCAGGGTGCCGAACGCCGGGTCGATGTCACGGTAGTCCGCGACGTCGTAGCCGGCGTCCGCCATCGGGGACGGGAACCACGGGCTGAACCAGATCGCGTCGACCCCCAGGTCCCGCAGATACCCGAGGCGGGCCCGGACCCCGGCCAGGTCGCCCACGCCGTCGCCGTTGTGGTCGGCGAAGGACCGGGGGTAGATCTGGTAGATGGCCGCGTCGCGCCACCATCGGGTGTCTGCTGTGGACACTGGAGGTCCCCGCTTTCTGTTGGCAGTTGATCGGTTTGCTTGTAGTGCGGCGCGGCAGCGTCGCATGGGGGGCTCCGGGGTGGGAACCCCCCGGCCGGCCTGCGGCGCTGCCGCACCGAAGCTGGTGACTGCGTTAGAAGCCGGAGTTGCCCGGGCCACGCACGAGCGTGTAACCGGTGTTGTTCAGAAGGCCGCCCGAGGCGGCGCCGGACACCGTGACGTAGTTGAAGGTGGCGCTGCCGGTCACGTTGATCTCGATCCCGTACGTGCCGGCACCGGCGATGCGGACGTGGTCGAAGGTGACGTTGGATACCACCCGCTGCCAGCTGAACAGCAGCCCCTGGTAGGAGCTGTCCAGGATGTCCACGTCGCGGACGAGCACCGGGGTCGTGATGTCGCGGGCCTCAGCGTAGAACCACAGGGCGCCGATCGAGGAGCCCCAGTTGCGCTCGTACCCGCCGGTGCGCGTCAGCGTGTTGCGCTGCACGCTCGTGGTGCCGGCGAACGGCTGCGCGCCGTGCCACGTGCTGACCGCGATGCCGGAGGAGGCGTAGACCGTGTCGGAGAACAGGTTGTCCTCGATCCGGAGCTCGCGACCGCCGTAGATGGCGGCGGTGTTGGCGAGCATCGGCAGCTGCGCGGTGTTGAACGTGAACGCGCTGTTGGTGACCGGGGCGCTGTTGGACCACATGGCGAGGGCGTCGTCGCCGGTGTTGCGCAGGACGCTCTGGTCGACGCGGGTGTTGCGCAGGTCCCCGTTGAGGTTGACGCCGTCGGCGAACGTGTCGCGGATGCGCAGCCCGGCGGCGTACAGGCCGTCGGTGCCGCTGGACGCCCACAGGCCGACCTTCGTGTGCTCGATCCACAGGTTGTGCAGCAGCGAGCCGGTGCCGAAGTTGCCTTCCAGGGCCGCGTCGAAGTTGGTGTCGTCGCGGTACCGGACGTCCCCGGCGATCGTGAAGTCGGCGAGCTGGACACGCGGGCCGGTGGCGAAGAAGCCGCCCTTGCCGTTCGCGCCGCGGACCGTGGTGTGCCACATGCCGGCGCCGCGGACGGTGACGTTGTCGACGGTGATCCGGGACGTGATGTCCCAGGTGCCGGCCGGCAGCCACAGCGTCTTGCCCTGCGACTTCGCCGCCTGCACCGCGGTGTTGAACGCGTTCGTGTCGTCGCCGCCACCGGAGGTCGCGCCGTAGTCCACGATGGACAGCGAGTTCGCCGGGGCGGTCAGGGCCGGCGCGACGACCTCGGTGTCGACGAGGTCGACGGTGATCGGGGTGGCGCCGTCGTTCTGCAGCTTCAGCACGGTGCCGGCCGGGTAGCTGGGCAGCGTGGTGCGGAACTCGTCGAAGAAGCGGTGCGCCTCTCCGCCGGCGGGGTTGTTGTCGTACGGGTAGGCGCCGTACACCCAGCTGTAGGCGGAGCTGACCGGCAGGTCCTTGACCTTCGCGCCGCCGGCGTAGACGGCGAGGTCGGCGCTGGTGCCGGTCCCGGCGGCGTTGTCGGGCACCGACGCCCGCACGACCAGGGAGTTGGTCGGCTTCGTCAGCGTGAACTGCACGTACTTGCCGGCGTTGTCGAGGCGGACCGCCCGGCGGCCGGACGCCTCCGCGGCGACGGTCAGGTAGGCGCGGTCGGGGCCGATCGTGGTGGCGTTGGTGCTGCCGTTCTCCGCCTCGTACTCGGTGTACGCGACGGTCGCGCCGCGCGCGGCGAGGGCGGTCGAGCCGGCGACGGCGACGTTGTCGAGTGCGACGTTGCCGGAGTCGCCGCTGTCGTACTGGTAGCCGATCAGGTTGAGCCCGGCCCGCAGCGGCAGGGTCTGCGCCGCGGTGAGCCAGCCGCTGCCGGCGGTCAGCGAGATCTGGCCGACCTTCACGCCGTTGGCGTAGGTGGACAGCGTCTTCGTGCCGCCGGTGCTGTTGGTGTACCGGAGGGTGGTGGCCGCGTTGCCGGCGTCGGTGACGTTGACGGTGCGGATGGCGCGGGCACCCACGGCGGTGAAGCCCGTCGCGTAGCCGGTGCCGGTGTACCCGCCGATCGAGGTCGCCGTGGTGGCGCCGCCGGACAGGAACGCGGTCTCCAGCTCCGCCCCGCCGGACGCCGGTGGGGCGGACGTCGACGGGGTCGGGGACGTGGCGACGCTCGCCACGACGAGGTTGTCGAGGTTGACGTTGCCGGAGTCGGTGCCGTCGAAGCGGTACGCGACGCTGTTGGTCCCGTTGTTCAGGGTCACCGTGTCGGCTCGGGTGCCCCAGGTGTCCCAGTTGGCGGTCGCGGGCAGCGAGACCTGGGTGAGACGGGAGCCGTTGACGTACAGGGAGAGCGTCATCGCCGACCCTGTGCCGTTGGCGTAGCGCAGGGTCAGCGACGACGAGCCCGCACCGGACCGGCTGACGCTGAAGGTGGTCGCGGCGTTGCCCCGGTTGCCGTCGGTGTAGCCGCCGACGAACCCGGTGCCGGAGTATCCACTGTGGTCGGTCGCGACGGTCGCGCCGCCGGACAGGGCCGCCGACTCGGCCTCGTAGGTGCCGGCGGGCGGTGCCGGGACGTCGGCGACGACGAGACTGTCGAGGTTGACGTTGCCGGAGTCGGTGCTGTCGAACCGGTACGCGACGCTGTTGGTGCCGTTGTTGAGCGTGACGGTGTCGACGCGGCTGCCCCAGCTGTCCCAGTTCGCGGTCGCGTTCAGGCTGACCTGGGTGACGCGGGTGCCGTTGACGTACAGCGACAGGGTCTTGGCGGAGCCCGTGCCGTTGGCGTAGCGGAGGGTGAGCGTGCGCTGCGCGGTACCGGAGACGCCGACGGTGAAGGCGGTGGCTGCCCGGCCTTGGTTGCCGTCGACATAGCCGGCCACGAACCCGGAGCCGGTGTATCCACTGTGGTCGGTCGCGACGGCCGCGCCGCCGCTGAGGGTGGCCGACTCTGCCTGGTAGGTGGTGGTGGCGGCCTCGGCGCGCATGGTGGCGGCGAGGGTGATGGAGGCCGCCGCGACCAGGGTGGCGGCCCCGATCGCGAGCAGGCGGGATCGTCGGAGCATCGTGAAGATCTCCTTGCGATGGAAGGGGGTGTATTCAGCCTTTGAGCGCGCCCGCGGACAGGCCGCTCAAGATGCTGCGTTGGAAGACGGCGAACACGACCACCATCGGGATGCTGGCGATGGCCAGGCCGGCGAACATCTCGTTGGGGGTCACGTAGCCGTTGAACGCCAGCCGGCTCAGCGCGACGCTGATCGTCTGGCTGCCGGGGTCCTGCAGCACCAGCAGCGGCCACAGGAAGTCCTTCCAGGCGCCGATGATCGCGAAGATCGAGACCACGGCGAGGACCGGGCGGGACAGTGGCAGCACCACGTGCCAGAGCATGCGCAGCCGCCCGGCGCCGTCGATGCCGGCGGAGTCGAGCAGCTCGTCGGGGATCTGGTCGAAGAAGCGCTTCAGGACGTAGATGTTGAACGCGTTGGCCGCGCCGGGCAGCCACAGCGCCCACGGGGTGTTGAGGAGGTTGACGTGCAGCAGCGGCACGTCGGCGACGGTCAGGTAGCTCGGCACGAGCAGCGCCGCCGCCGGCAGCATCAGGCTCGCCAGCATCCCGCCGAGGATCAGCTTGCCGAAGCGCGGGCGCAGCTTCGACAGCGCGTACGCGGCGGCGACGTCGACGATCAGCTGGAAGAGCCAGCCGCCGAGCGCGTAGAACGCCGTGTTGAGCAGGTAGCGGCCGATGTCGAGCTTCCGCCACGCGTCGAGGTAGGTCTCCGGGTGCCAGCTCTGCGGGACCAGCGTCGGCACCGGCTGGGCCAGCTCGACCGGGGTCTTCACCGCGCCGGTGACCATCCAGTACAGCGGGAACACGAACAACGCCACGAACAGCACCGCGAGACCCCACAGCACGACCCGGTACAGCACCGGGTGACGGCGCAGCTCGCTGTCGGAGATGAGAGAACGCATCAGGACTTCCGGGTGAGTCGCAGGTACACGGCGGAGAACGCGCCCAGCACGACGAACAGCAGCACGCTCATCGCGGCGGCCATGCCGAAGTCGTTGTTGACGGTGAACGCGTAGCGGTAGATGAGCACCATCACCGTGATGGAGTCGGGGTTGGTGGTGCCGGTCAGCTGGTAGGGCTCGATGAAGACCTGCATCGTCGCGACGATCTGCAGCAGGAGCAGCACCAGCAGGAGGAAGCGCATCTGCGGCAGGGTCACGTGCCGGATCCGTTTCCAGACGCCGGCGCCATCGAGCTCCGCGGCCTCGTAGAGCTCGCCCGGGATGTTGGCGAGGCCGGCGAGGTACATGATGGTCGCGCCGCCCATGTTGGCCCAGGTGCTCACCAGTACCAGCGACACCATCACCACCCGGGGTGACTGCGTCCATCCGGAGGTGGGCAGGTGCAGCGCCGACAGGGCGGCGTTGAACAGCCCGTTGCCGGGGTCGTAGAAGTACTGCCACAGGATGACCGTGACGATCGGGGGCAGCATCACCGGCAGGTAGACGGCGAAGCGGAAGAACCCCTTCAGGTGGCGCAGCTCGTGGACGACGATCGCCACCGCGAACGGGACCAGGTAGCCGAACACCAGCGCCAGGGCGGTGAAGAACAGCGTGTTCTTCCACGCGGTCCAGAACAGCGGGTCGTCGAGCACGGCCTGGAAGTTGCTCAGGCCGACCCACTCCGGCTCGGTGACGAAGTTGTCCTGCTGGAAGGCGAGGATGATGCCCTTGACGAGCGGCCACCAGCTGAACAGGCCGAAGCAGAGCAGACCCGCCGCCAGGAACGTGTACGCGGTGGCGTTGTCGGCGATCCTGCGCTTGATCCGCCCGTCCCGCGCCTGGTTGACAGGCGGCGCGGGACGGACCGGGGTGATCGTCGCCATCGTTACTTGACTGTCGCCAGGATCTGGTTGGCCTGGGTCTCGGCGTCCCTGAGCAGCTGGTCGATGTTGGCGTTCGGGTCGGTGAGGACCTTCAGCATCGCGGTGTCGAGCACGGCGTAGAGCTGCTGCGCGTTCGGCGGCTCGACCTTCAGCGGGACGCCGGCGCTGGCCGCGTTGAACGGCTTGTAGTTCGCGGCCGGGACGTTGGCGTACTTGGTGTTGGCGGCGATGAGCTTCTGCTCCGACGCGCCGGTCCAGATGTTGGGCTCCGGGATGCCGACCGGCTGGTTCTTCTCCTTGTCGAGGGCCTTGTCGGCGTCGACGCGGTCGGGGTCGAGCTTGCGGAACGCGAGCCACTGCAGGCCGGCCTTGATCTTCGCCGGGGAGAGGCCGGCCTTGAACATGTAGCCGTCGCCGCCGCCGAGGGTGGCCTTGCCGTCGGGGATGACGCCGAGGCCGTAGTCCTCGTACTTGCCCTTGTACTGGTTGACGATGTTGGGCAGGTCGCCGGTGCCGCCGACCATCATGCCGAGCTTGCCGGAGGCCATGTGGGTCAGCAGGTCGGCGTATTCGAGGGCCTGCTTCTCGGCCATCGACCTGTCCGTGAACCGCATGTCCTTGAGCTGCTGCAGGACCTGCTTGCCCTGGGCGTTGTTGAAGCCGGCCTTCCAGGTCTCGCCGTCCTTGACCGCGACCTCGCCGCCGACGGAGTACAGCTCGGCGGTGAAGTGCCAGCCGCCGGTGTTGTTCTTGCTGAAGTCGCCGTAGCCGGTGATGCCGTTGCCGAGCGCGGTGATCTTCCTGGCGGCCTCGCGGACCTCGGCCCAGGTGGCCGGCGGCTTGTCGGGGTCGAGCCCGGCCTGCTGGAACAGGGTGCGGTTGTAGATCAGGCCGAGGGAGTAGTTGGCCGACGGAAGCCCGTACACCTTGCCCTTCGCGTCGCTGAAGACCTGCATCAGGACGGGGCGGACGTCCTTGAGCGCCGGCACCTCGCCGAGGTACGGCGTGATGTCGGAGACCTGCTTCTTCGCGATGAGGTTCTGCGGGTCGGTGAAGTAGACGTAGAAGACGTCCTCGAGCTGGCCACCGGCGAGCTTGGCGCTGAACGTCTTCGGGTCCATCTGACCCTCTTTGGCGTCAATCTTGATGTTGGGGTGCTTCGCCTCGAAGTCCTTGACGTCCTTCTCGAAGTTGGCCCGGTTGTACTCGTCGGTGGCGGCGGGCATGCCGTTGACGGTGATCGTCACCGGCCCGCCGGCCGCCTCCGTCTCGTCCGACTTGTCACCGCATGCAGTCAAAAATAGTGATGCTGCCAGGGCGGCGGCTATGGCGACGCGCTTCATAGTGCCTCTCTCTCCACGAGCGGGCGGCGGGCCCGAGGGGGTGTGGCTGCTCGCTCACGACGCGCTGACGGCGCACGTGCGACGCGACGCGCTGGCGGCGCGCTCGCTCGCGATGCGCTCACGACGTGTGAGGTCCGCGCCGTTGTCACCGGCGCGTGGAGACGAGAGTAGGGCCATGGACATCAGAAAGTCCATAGCTTCTTGCAATCCAATGCAAGAACTCGCTACTTCGCTTGCGTAGCCTTGCAAATGTAGTTGTTGCCGCAGGTCAGGGGCGGTTTTTCACCGGCCCGGTGGAGTCGCGGACGATGAGCTCCGGGTCGTAGAGCTGCTCGTCGAGGGCGACCTTGCGCCCGTCGATCTGGGCCACGAGCGACGTGACCGCGGCCGCGCCGATCGTCTCGATCGGCTGGCGCAGGGTGGTCAGCGGCGGGTCGGTGTAGGCCATGTACGCCGAGTCGTCGAACCCGATCACCGACAGGTCGGCGGGCACGTCCAGGCCCTGCTTGCGGGCCGCGCGGATGGCGCCGAGCGCCAGTGCGTCGCTGGCGCAGACGACCGCGGTCGCATCCTGCGCGAGCAGGCCGTTCGTGGCCGCCTGGCCACCCTCCATCGAGAACATCGTGCGGGCGACCAGCTTGCGCGACGGGCCCTTCACCCGGGCCAGGAACTCGGCGACCTTCCGGTCCGACGGCACGTGCCCGCCGGGCCCGACGACCAGGCCGATCCGCTGGTGGCCGAGGCTCTGCAGGTGGCTCAGGGCCAGGTCGACGGCCATCGCGTCGTCGACGCCGACCCGCGGCACATCCCGGTTCTCGTCCGCGGGGTTGATCAGCACCAGCGGCAGCTTGCGCCTGCGCAGCGCCTCGGCCTGCTCGGGCCCGGCGTCGGCGTAGCTCGCGGCGACGAACACGATGCCCGCGACCTGCCTGGCCAGCAGCATCTCGATGTAGTGCGCCTCGGAGACGCCGTCGGAGGTCCGGGTGCACAGCACCGGCACCAGACCTTGCCGGAACAGCGCGCCGGCCATCGCCTCCGCGTAGGCCGGGAAGATCGGGTTGTGCAAGTCGGGCAGCACCATGCCGACCAGCCGGGCCATCTCGCTGCGGTGCCGAAACGGCCGCTGATAGCCCATCACGTCCAGCGCGGTCAGCACGGAATCCCTGGTCGCGGCGGCGATCCCGGGCCTGTCGTGCAGCACCCGGCTGACCGTCGCCTCGCTCACGCCGGCGTACTTCGCGACCTTCGACAGTCTCGTGACCACGCCAGCAGTCTAACCAACGCTCATGCAAAAACGCCATCCACTCTTGCAACGACTTGCACAACTGAGGGTAGTCGCGAAAGTTGTTACATTGGCACGTGACCTGGATTCCCGGGCCGGTCCTCGCCGCGCCGATGGCCGGCGGCGCCGGCACCCCCGCACTGCTCGCCGCGTGCGGCGGCGGGTTCCTCGCCGCCGGCTACCTGACCCCCGCGGCCCTGGCGTCGCGGATCGCCGCCGTCCGGGCCGCCGTCCGGGCCGGCGGCGGCTGGTTCGGCGTCAACCTCTTCGCCCCGTCCGAGGGTCCCGTCGGGGACCTGGCGGCGTATGCGGACGAGCTGCGGCCGGAGTTCGCCGTGTACGACCTGGCGCCCGCGGTGCCGGCCGGCGCCGACGACGACCACTGGGCGGAGAAGCTCGACCTGCTGCTGACCGACCCGGTCCCCGCGGTCAGCTTCACCTTCGGCGTCCCGTCGCCGTCCACGGTGGCCGCGCTGCGGCGCGCCGGCACGCTCGTCCTGCAGACCGTCACCGCCCCGCCGGAGGCCGCCGCGGCCGCGGCGGCGGGCGTCGACGCGCTCGTCGTGCAGGCGCCCGCGGCGGGCGGCCACTCGGCGACCCTGACCCCGTCCGCGCCGCCAACGGTGCCGGTGCCGCTGCCCGACCTGGTCGCGGCGGTCCGGGCCGCCGTGCCCCTGCCGGTCGTCGCCGCCGGCGGCATCGCGACCTCCGCGGACGTCGCCGCCGCCCTGCACGCGGGCGCCACCGCCACCATGGTCGGCACGGCCCTGCTGCGCACCGACGAGGCCGGCACCTCCGCCCCGCACCGGGCCGCCCTGGAGTCGGCCTCCGGGTGGCCGGCGCACGGCACGGTGGTGACCCGCGCGTTCACGGGCCGACCGGCGCGGGCGCTGCGCAACGGCTTCATCGACCGGCACGACGCGACCGCACCCCACGGCTATCCGCAGGTCCACCACCTGACCGCCCCGCTGCGCAAGGCCGCCGCCGCGGCCGGCGACACGGACCGCGTGCACCTGTGGGCCGGCACCGGGCACCGCCAGGCGGCCACCGGCTCCGCCGCCGCCGTCATCGCCACCCTGACGGCGTCGCTGTGACCGCACCCGACTCCCACGTCCCCACCTGGCACCAGGGTCCGCCGTCCGCGGCACTCGACGCACTCGGCGTCGCCGATGACGAGCGGGGCGTGGTCCACGGCGCCGCCGAGGTCCGCGAGCGGTTCGCCTGGCACGACGAGTACCACGACGGCAGCCCGCACCCCACGTGGCTGGTCGCGGCCACCGCCGACGGCGACGGCACCCGGCTCGTGTGGGATCCGTCCGCGGACCTGCCCGACGGCGAGTACACCGTCGGGCCGGTGGTGCCACCGCGGCGGCTCGCGGCGATCACCGGCTGGCTCGCCGACGTGTGGCCCGCCACCGCATCGGTGCGCGTCCTGTCCGACACCGGCGACGGTCTTGCAGGCGACGGCGGTGTCCTGGCCGTCGTCACCGACCCCGCCGAGCTCGACGCGCTGCGCCGGGAGACCACCACCGGCCGGTACACCGGCGGCATCTGCCGCTGCCACGGCAACCTCACCCTGACCCTGCACGACACCGGCGGCGCACTGCTCGGCACGGCCCGCCTGCACGGCCACGGCAGCGTCGCCTGGGAGGCCGAGCGCTTCCACAACCATCTCGACGTCGCCGACCCGACCGCCCTGCGCCTGCGGCTCGTCGGGTGGGGCGTGCCCGGGCAGCTCTCGGGCTTCTTCATGGCCCTGGCGTTCAAGCTCGACCTGGTGCCGGAGGAGACCGGCCCCGACGACCCGGCGCCGCCGGCCGGCGCGACGCTGGCCGGGATCCTGGACTGGCTCGGTGCCCTGCCCGTGCCGATCCCGGCGTTCGGCCCCGGCGGCGAGACAGGCCGACGGCTGCTGGCGTCCTACCCCGCCGAGGAGATCATGGCCGCGGTCGCCGGGGACCCGCCGCCGCACCGGATGCTCGGCGCAATGAACTGGGCGCTGGCCCAGCCCGACGACCGCCCTATGGCCCGCCTCCTCGCCCCGGCCCTGCGCCGCCTGCTCTGACCGCACCGGAGGCGCGCGGCGGGCCCGGCCCGCACAGAAACGAGCGGCGGGCCCCGGCCCGCACCGGAGGCGCGCGCGGGTTCGGGTCCGCGACGGATGCTCTAGGTGGTCAGGTGCGCGACAGGCGGGCGGCAAACGTGCAGCGTACGGGCTGATACATGGTCGTGAGCGCGGCCACTGTCCCGTTGCGGACGGTGACGAAGGCTTCCGTGGATGGAATCGCCGTGGCTACGGTGAGCGCACAGCCAACCACATCTCCGGAGGATCCCTTGTCACCCAAGGACCGGTCCGGTCATGCCGTCGTGCTCGGAGCAAGTATGGCCGGGCTGCTCGCCGCGCGTGTCCTGAGCGAATCATTTGCGAACGTCACCATATTCGACCGCGACACCCTGCCCGCCGGCGCCGCCGGCCGCAAGGGCGTGCCGCAGGGCGAGCACTCGCACGGGCTCCTGGCCAGGGGCCGGCAGGTGCTCGAGGAGCTCTTCCCCGGCATCGTCACCGAGCTGACCGCCGAGGGCGCGATCCCGGTCGACCTCATGCGCGACTGCGTGTGGGTCACCGGCGACCGGCCGATGCCCCGGGTCGCGTCGGGACTGGCCGGGCTGTGCGTGAGCCGGCCGCTGATCGAGGCCGGGGTCCGCCGCCGGGTCCGCGCCCTGCCCAACGTCGTGATCCTCGACGGGCACGAGGCGACCGGCCTGCTCTTCGACGGCCGGAAGGTCACCGGCGCGAAGGTCCTGCCGGCCGGCGGCAGCGAGCACGACATCGCCGCGGACCTCGTCGTCGACGCGACCGGCCGCGGCAACCGCGGCCCGACGTGGCTCGCCGCGCTCGGGTTCGAGCGGCCCGCCGAGGAGCGGGTCGACCCCCTCACGGTCTACGTGTCCCGCGACTACCGCCGGGTCCCCGGCCGGGAGGACTTCGCGGCCGTCGTCAACTCCCCCAACGCCGGCCGCCCGTTCGGCGCGGTCGCGATCGCCGCGGACGGCGACCGGTGGATGGTGACGCTGCTCGGTGTCGGCGCGGGCCAGGCGCCGCCGACCGACCCCGACGCCTACGCGGCGTTCACCGCGAAGCTCCCCGACCCGCGGGTGCACGAGTTGCTCAGCACGGCCGAGCCGCTCGGCCCGCCGCTGCGGATGCGGCTGCCGGCGAGCGTGCGGCGGCGGTACGAGCGGATGGACCGCCTCCCGGACGGCTTCGTCGCGATCGGCGACGCCATCTGCGCCTTCAACCCCGCCTACGGGCAGGGCATGACCGTCGCGGCCGCGGAGGCCATCGAGCTGCGCGACGCGCTGCGGGCCGGCCGGGCGGGGCTGCCGCGCCGGTTCTACGCGAAGGCGGCGAAGGTCGTCGACGTGCCGTGGGACATCGCCGTCGGCGCGGACCTCGCCAACCCGGAGGTCCAGGGCGAGCGGACCGGCAAGACCCGCTTCCTCAACGCGTACGTGGCGAAGATCCAGACCGCGTCGGGCCGCAGCGCCGCCGTCGGGCGCCGGTTCCTCCAGGTGGCGAACCTGATGCAGGCGCCGCCGGCCCTGTTCGCCCCGGGCATCGTCGCGCGGGCCCTGTGGTTCGGGCGCAGACGACCGGCCGCGGTACAGGTGCCGCAGCGGCAGAAGGTCGCCGCATAACCAGACGGAGGGGCCCCGCACGGGGCCCCTCCGCCGACCGGTCACGCCCAGATGATGTCGGTGTCCGGGTTGTACAGGCAGTTGGTGCTGTCCGGGCCGCTGCCGATGTGGCTCGGCTCGCTGCCCTTCGGCACGCCCTTGTACTTGTCGCAGATGATCGTCTTGTGGGAGCTGTCGCCCACCACCGTGATGCGGCTGAAGCGCGCGGTGTCGCCCCAGTTGGTGTTGATCCCGGCGATCACCTTCGTGGACTTGACGGTGATGTTGCTGACCACGACGTTGCGCTGGTAGGAGTTCGTGCAGTTGCCGCAGGCGCGGTACAGCTTGCCGGCGTTCTCGACGTAGAAGCCGGAGATGTTGACCGT
>NZ_JBFAJA010000042.1:0-63526 GCF_040654975.1 Dactylosporangium sp. NPDC050588
GCGTTCCACTCGGCACGCATGGACGGGATGCTCGACGCGTTCCGCGAGGTCCTCGCCACCGTGAAATTCAACAAGCCTTGGATTCCGATCGCGACCACGTCCACCGGCGACGTGACCGACCCGGAGTACTGGGTCGCGCAGGTCCGCGGCACGGTCCGCTTCGCCGACGCCGCCGACAGCCTGAAGGCGAAGGGCGTGACCAGGTTCTTGGAGGTCGGCCCGGACGGGGTGCTGTCGGCGATGGTCGACGGGATCCCCGCGATGCGGAAGGACCGCGACGAGGTCGTCACCCTCATGACCGCCGTCGCTCGCGCCCACGTCACCGGCTGGTCGCCGGACTGGACGCGGCTCCTGGCCGGCGGGCGCCGCGTCGACCTGCCCACGTACGCGTTCCAGCGGCAGCGGTACTGGCTCGACACCCCCGAGCGGGGCGGGCCCGGCATCGGGCACCCGCTGCTGACGACGGTCGTCCCGGTCGCGGGCGGCGACGGGGTCCTCGTCACCGGCAAGGCCTCCGTCCACCGGCACCCGTGGCTGGCCCAGCACGTCGTCCACGGCGTCGCGTACGTGCCCGGCGCCGTCCTCGTCGACCTCGCCGTGCGCGCCGCCGACGAGGCCGGCTGCGACCGCCTCGACGAGCTCGTCCTCGAGGCGTCCCTGCCGGTCCCCGCGTCCGGGACGGTGGAGCTGCAGGTCGCGGTCGGCGACCTCGACCGGCTCGGCTCCCGGCCGGTCACGGTGTTCAGCCGCGCCGCCGACGGGCCCTGGACCAGGCACGCCCACGGCAGTGCCTCCACCGGCTCGGCGCCCGCGGGA
Organism: Dactylosporangium sp. NPDC050588; assembly: GCF_040654975.1. Taxonomy (NCBI): domain Bacteria; kingdom Bacillati; phylum Actinomycetota; class Actinomycetes; order Micromonosporales; family Micromonosporaceae; genus Dactylosporangium; species Dactylosporangium sp. NPDC050588. Next base: position 817 of record NZ_JBFAJA010000042.1, read on the forward strand.
GAGCAGCTGGCGCAGTGGCCGCCGGCGGGCGCGGAACCCGTCGCCGTGGAGTCGCTGTACGAGCGTTGGGAGGAGGCGGGATTCGCCTACGGGCCGGCGTTCCAGGGGCTTCGCGCCGCGTGGCGGTCCGGAGACAGCCTCTACGCCGAGGTCGACGTCGAGCCGCAACCCGGCGACGACGAGTTCTGGCTGCGCCCCGCGCTGCTCGACGCGGCCCTGCACGGTCTCGCCCTCGGCGTCCTGCCGGGTCTCGACGGTGACCTGCTGCCGTTCGCGTGGAACGGGTTCACGCTCCACGCCACCGGAGCCCAGCGGCTGCGGGTGCGCCTCACCCCGACGGGTCGCCCGGGCGCCGTCACCATCCTGGCCGCCGACCCGACCGGCGCCCCGGTCGTCTCCGTCGACGCGCTCGTGATGCGGCCGACCGGCAAGGCCCCGACCGGCAAGGCCCCGACGGTCGAGGCCCCGACCGGCCAGACCCCGACGGTCGAGGCGGCGATCGGCACGGCCCCGACCGTCGAGGTGGCGACCGTCGAGCCGGCGGTGGCGGTACCGACGCCGCAACAGCGAACAGGAGCGGCCGCGGCCCGCAGAAGGACGGCCGCCACGGCGCCGGCCGGGAACGCCCTCGGGCAACGGCTCGCCGGCCTCACCGAGGCCGACCAGCGCACGCTCCTCACCGACCTGGTCCGCGAGCGCACCGCCACCGTCCTCGGCCACGCCGACGCGAGCGCCGTCGAGGCCGACCAGCCGTTCAAGAACCTCGGCGTCAACTCCCTCACCGCCGTCGAACTGCGCAACGCCCTCACCGAGGCCAGCGGGGTCCGGCTGCCCGCCACGCTCGTCTTCGACCAGCCGACCCCGGCCGCCGTCGCCGCGCACCTGCGGCAGGAGCTGCTCGGCCTGCCGGACGAGGTCGCCGAGCCGGAGACGGTGTCCGCGACGGTCGACGAGCCGATCGCGATCGTCGGCATGGCGTGCCGCTACCCGGGCGACGTCAACAGCGCCGACGACCTGTGGAACCTCGTCGTGGCCGGCGGCGACGCCATCACCCCGTTCCCGACGAACCGCGGCTGGGACGTCGAGGCGCTCTACAACCCAGACCCCGACGCGCCCGGCACCTGCTACGCGCAGGGCGGCGGGTTCCTGCACGACGCCGGCGACTTCGACCCCGCGTTCTTCGGCATCTCGCCCCGCGAGGCGCTCGCCATGGACCCGCAGCACCGGCTGCTGCTGGAGACCTCGTGGGAGGCCGTCGAGCACGCCGGCATCGACCCCGTGTCGCTGCGCGGCAGCCAGACCGGCGTGTTCGCCGGCGTCACCTACCAGGACTACGTCGGCCTGCTGATGCTCGCGAAGGAGTCCGCGGAGGGCCTGATCGGCAGCGGCAACTCGTTCAGCGTCCTGTCCGGCCGGATCGCGTACACGTTCGGGCTCGAAGGACCCGCCGTGTCGGTGGACACCGCCTGCTCGTCGTCGCTGGTCGCGCTGCACTGGGCGATCCAGTCGCTGCGCGCCGGCGACTGCACCCTCGCCCTCGCCGGCGGCGTCACCGTCATGTCGACACCCGTGTCGCTCATCGACTACAGCCGGCAGCGGGCCCTCGCCCCCGACGGGCGGTGCAAGCCGTTCTCCGCCGCCGCCGACGGCGCCAGCTGGTCCGAGGGTGCCGGCATGGTGCTCCTCGAACGGCTCAGCGACGCGCGGCGCAACGGGCACACCGTCCTCGCCGTCATCCGCGGCAGCGCCGTCAACCAGGACGGCGCCTCCAACGGTCTGACGGCCCCGAACGGCCCCGCGCAGCAACGGGTCATCCGCCGCGCCCTCGCCAGCGCCCGACTCGCGCCCGCCGACGTCGACGCGGTCGAGGCGCACGGCACCGGCACCCCGCTCGGCGACCCGATCGAGGCGCAGGCGCTCCTGGCCACCTACGGCCAGGACCGGGCCGCCGACCGTCCACTGTGGCTCGGCTCGCTGAAGTCGAACATCGGCCACCCGCAGGCGGCGGCCGGCGTCGGCGGCGTCATCAAGATGGTCCAGGCGCTGCGGCACGGGACGCTGCCGCGGACCCTGCACGTCACCGAGCCGTCCCCGCACGTCGACTGGACCGCCGGCAACGTCGAGCTGCTGACCGAGGCCCGGCCGTGGCCGGAGGCCGAGCGCCCCCGCCGCGCGGGCGTGTCGTCGTTCGGGATGAGCGGCACCAACGCCCACGTCATCCTCGAGGAAGCGCCTCCTGCCGAGGTGGCAGCCCCGGCGGCGACGCTGCCGGTGGTGCCGTGGCCGGTGTCGGCGCGGACCGCTGACGCGCTCGACGGCCAGGTCGCCAGGCTGCGCGGAATCACCGGTAATCCAACCGACGTTGGATTCTCCCTGGCGACGGGCAGGTCCACGTTCGACCACCGGGCCGTCGTGCTCGGCGACGCCGTGATCCGCGGCAAGGCCGCCGCCGGCGGCGGCAACGCGATGCTCTTCACCGGCCAGGGCGCGCAACGGCCGGGGATGGGTCGCGGCCTCCACGCCGCCTTCCCGGTCTTCGCGGAGGCCTATGACGCGGTCTGCGCGCACATCGAGGGCCTGCGCGACGTGGACGGGGCCGAGCTCGACGAGACCCGGTGGACGCAGCCTGCGCTCTTCGCGGTCGAGGTCGCCGTGTACCGGCTGCTGGAATCCTGGGGGCTCAAGCCCGACTTCCTCCTCGGGCACTCGATCGGCGAGCTCGCCGCCGCTCACGTGGCGGGGGTGTGGTCCCTGGAGGACGCCTGCAAGGTGGTCGAGGCCCGCGGAAAACTGATGGGCGCGCTGCCGAGGGGCGGCGCGATGGTCGCGATCCAAGCGTCCGAGCAGGACGTCCTCAACCAGCTGGTCGACGGTGTCGAGATCGCCGCCGTCAACGGCCCCGACGCGGTCGTCATCTCCGGTGACGAGACCGCCGTCGAAGCGGTGGCCGGGAAGTTCGAGAAGACGAAGCGGCTGCGGGTCAGCCACGCGTTCCACTCCGCGCGGATGGACGGGATGCTGGATGCGTTCCGCGAGGTCCTGCGGGGCGTGACGTTCAACCCGCCGGTCATCCCGATCGCCACCACCTCCACCGGTGACGTCACCGACCCGGAGTACTGGGTCCAGCAGGTCCGCGGCACGGTCCGGTTCGCCGATGCCGCGGCATCGCTGAAAACAGTCACGAGGTTCCTGGAGGTCGGCCCCGACGGCGTGCTGTCCGCCCTGGTCGACGGCATCCCCGCGATGCGCAAGGGCCGCGACGAGGCCACCACCCTGCTCACCGCCGTCGCGCAGGCGCACGTCACCGGCTGGTCACCCGACTGGACCAAGATCCTGCACGGCGGCCGCAAGACGGCCGTGCCCACCTACGCGTTCCAGCACAAGCAGTACTGGCCGACCATCGAACTGCCCAAGGCCGGCACCGCGACCGGGCACGCCGACGACGCGTTCTGGGCCGCCGTCGAAGCCGGCGACCTCAGCGACCTGCTCGGTGTCGACGCCGAGCCGCTCGTCCCGGCACTCGCCGCGTGGCGGCGCCGCAAGGACGAACACTCCACCGTGGACACCTGGCGCTACCAGATCCGCTGGCGCCCCGCCGCCCTCGACCAGACCGCCGCCCTCGACGGCAGCTGGCTGGTCCTGCACAACGGCGCCGAGGCCCTCGCCGGCCGGATCGCCGCAGGCCTCACCGCCGCCGGCGCCACCGCACAGCCGGTCACCGAGATCCCCGACGGCACGTTCGCCGGCATCGTCGCGCTGCAGGGCGACGACATCCAGTGGACGACGGAGCTGCTCCGCACGAGCGGCGACGCGAAGCTGTGGGTGCTCACCAGCGGCGCCGTGTCCATCGGCGCGTCCGACCCGCTGCGCGACCCGGTCCACACCGGCGTCTGGGGCCTCGGCCGCGCCGCCGCCCTCGAATACCCGCAGCGCTGGGGCGGCCTCATCGACCTGCCTGAGACCGTCGACGACCGCACCGTCCAGCGCCTCGCCGCCGTCCTGGCCGGGGCGGGCGACGAGGACCAGGTCGCCGTCCGCGGCTCCGGCGTCTTCACCCGCCGGCTCACGCACGCCCCCGCACCGCAGCGGCCCGCCGGCGCGCCCACCTGGAAGCCGCGCGGCACCGCGCTCGTCACCGGCGGCACCGGCGCGCTCGGCTCGCACATCGCCCGCTGGCTCGCCAAGAGCGGCGCCGACCACCTCGTGCTCACCAGCCGCCGCGGCGACGCCACCCCCGGCGCCGCCGAGCTGCGCGCCGAACTCGAAGCCCTCGGCGCCCGCGTCACCATCCCCGCCTGCGACGTCTCCGACCGCGCCGCCGTCGCCGCGCTCCTGGAAACGCTGCCGGACCTGCGGGTCGTCGTGCACGCCGCGGGTGTGCCGCAGTCGCAGGTCCTGGACGGCATGACCAGGGCCGACTTCGACACCATCCACGCGCCCAAGGCCGGCGGCGCCGCCCACCTCGACGAGCTGACCGACGGCCGCGACCTCGACGCGTTCGTGCTGTTCTCGTCGATCTCCGCGACCTGGGGCAGCGGCGGCCAGGCCGCCTACGCCGCCGCCAACGCGGTGCTGGACGGCATCGCCCAGCACCGCCGCGCCCGCGGCCGCGCCGCCACCGCGATCGCGTGGGGCCCGTGGGGCGGCGGCGGCATGGTCACCGCCGAGGAAGGCACGGAGGAGTTCCTGCGCCGCCGCGGCCTGCACGTCCTCGACCCGCAGCTCGCCGTCAGCGCCCTGCAGGGGGCGCTGGACGCCGACGAGACCACGCTGACCGTCGCCGACGTCGACTGGGCCCGCTTCGCGCCGGGCTTCACCGGCTCGCGGCCCAGCCCACTGCTCGGCGACCTGCCCGAGGTCGCGGCGCTGGACAGTGCCGACGCGCCCGTGGACGGCACCTTCCGCGACGAGCTCGCCGCGATGAGCCCCGCCGACCGGCACGCCACGCTGCTCGGCATCGTCCGCGCCGAGGCGGCCGCCGCGCTCGGGCACAGCGGCGCCGACGCCGTCGACGCGGAGCAGGCGTTCCGCGACCTCGGCTTCGACTCGCTCACCGCCGTCGAGCTGCGCAACCGGCTCAACGCCGCCACCGGACTCAAGCTGCCGGCGACCCTGCTCTTCGACCACCCGACCGCGACCGCGCTCGCCGCGCACCTGGCGACCGAGCTCGGCGGCACCACGGTCGCGGCGAAGCAGGAAGTCACGGCGTACACCGACGAACCCATCGCGATCGTGAGCATGAGCTGCCGCTTCCCCGGCGGTGTCAGCACCCCCGAAGCGCTGTGGGACCTCGTCGTCAGCGGCGGCGACGCCGTCAGCGGATTCCCCGCCGACCGTGGCTGGGACCTCGACGGGATCTACGACCCGGACCCCGACCACGCCGGCACCTCCTACGTCCGCGAAGGCGGCTTCCTGGACGGCGTCGCCGAATTCGACCCGCAGTTCTTCGGCATCTCCCCCCGCGAGGCGCTCACCATGGACCCCCAGCAGCGGCTGCTGCTCGAGGTCGCGTGGGAAGCGTTCGAACGCGCCGGCATCGACCCGCTGTCCGTCCGCGGCGAACGGGTCGGCGTGTTCGCCGGCACCAACGGCCAGGACTACATCGCGACCCTCGCCGCAGCGTCGGCGTTCGACGAAGGCTACGTCGGCACCGGCAACACCGCCGCCGTCATGTCCGGCCGGATCTCCTACACGCTCGGCCTCGAAGGCCCCGCCGTCACCGTCGACACGGCCTGCTCCTCGTCGCTCGTCGCGATGCACTGGGCCGCGCAGGCGCTGCGCAACGGCGAATGCGAGCTCGCCCTCGCCGGCGGCGTCACCGTCATGACCACACCCGGGTCGTTCATCGCGTTCAGCCGCCAGCGCGGGCTCGCCACCGACGGGCGGTGCAAGGCGTTCTCCGACGACGCCGACGGCACCAACTGGGGCGAGGGCGCCGGCATGGTTCTGCTCGAACGGCTCTCCGACGCGCAACGCAACGGCCACACCGTCCTCGCCGTCATCCGCGCCGCCGGGATCAACCAGGACGGCGCCTCCAACGGGCTCACCGCCCCGAACGGTCCCGCCCAGCAGCGGCTCATCCGGCAGGTCCTCGCCACCGCCGGGCTGCGCCCCGCCGACGTCGACCTGCTCGAGGCGCACGGCACCGGCACCAGCCTCGGCGACCCGATCGAGGCGCAGGCGCTGCTGGCGACCTACGGCCAGGACCGGCCCGCGGACCGTCCACTGTGGCTCGGCAGCGTCAAGTCCAACATCGGCCACACCCAGGCCGCCGCCGGCGTCGCCGGGGTCATCAAGGCCGTCCAGGCGCTGCGGCACCGGACCCTGCCGCCGACCCTGCACGCCGCGACACCGTCCAGCCACGTCGACTGGACCGCCGGCGCCGTCCGCCTGCTCACCGAGACCGCCGACTGGCAGTCCGCCCAGGGACCCCGCCGAGCCGGCGTGTCCGCGTTCGGGATCAGCGGCACCAACGGCCACCTCATCCTCGAAGAGGCCCCACAGGTCGCGGCCGCGGCAGGTGTACCGGCACCGCCCGCCGGCCCGGTCGCGCTGCTGCTGTCGGCGCGTGGCGAGGACGCCCTCACAGGACAGGCGGGGCAGCTCGCCGACCATCTCGACCGGCACCCGCACCTGCGCCCGGCCGACGTCGCCGCCACCCTCGCCATCGGCAGGGCACTGCTGACCGACCGTGCCGCCGTCGTCGGTACCGACGCCGAAACCCTCATCGCCGCACTGCAGGCCCTCGCCGCCGGGACGGGACACCCGGCCGTCGTGCGTGCCGCGACCGCGCGTCCCGGTCGCACCGCGATCCTCTTCACGGGCCAGGGCGCCCAGCGCAACGGCATGGGCGCGGACCTCTACGCCACCTACCCGGTGTTCGCTGCCGCGTTCGACGACGCCTGCTCCCGCTTCGACCTGGCCCTGGACCGGCCGCTGCAGGACCTCGCGTTCACCGGCGGCGACGCCCTCGACCGCACCGGCTACACGCAACCGGCCCTGTTCGCGTTCGAGCTGGCCATGTACCGCCTCGCGGAATCCGCCGGGCTGAGCGCCGACGCGCTCATCGGCCACTCCATCGGCGAGATCGTCGCCGCGCACGTCGCCGGGGTGTTCGACCTCGACGACGCCTGCCGCCTCGTCGCCGCCCGCGCCGGGCTCATGCAGGCCCTGCCCGCCGGCGGCGCCATGGTGGCGCTGCAGGCCACCGAGGACGAGGTGCTGCCGCTGCTCGACGACACCATCGGGATCGCCGCCGTCAACGGCCCGCGCGCCGTCGTCGTCTCCGGCGACGAGACCGCCGCCGAACGCATCGCCGCCCACTTCGCCGGGGCCGGCCGGCGCACCCGGCGGCTGCGGGTGTCGCACGCGTTCCATTCGCCCCGGATGGACGGCATGCTCGCCGAGTTCGCCCGGGTCGCCGCCACGGTCACCTACAGCGCGCCACGGCTGCCGGTGATCAGCAACCTGACCGGCACGTTCGCCGCCGCCGGAGACCTGACCGAGCCCGGGTACTGGGTCCGGCACGTCCGCGACGCGGTCCGCTTCGCCGACGGGATCGCCGCCCTGCACGCCGCCGGGTACACCCGCTTCGTCGAGGTCGGCCCCGACGCGGTCCTGACCGCCATGGCCCAGGACGGCCTGCCGCAGGACGCCACCTGCGTGGCGCTGTCCCGCCGGGACAAGCCGGAGACCGAGGCGTTCCTGCGCGGCGCCGCACAACTCGTCACCGCAGGGGTCGCCCTCGACCGCGCCGCCGCGTTCACGGTCCCGGGCGCGGTGCCCGCCGCCCTGCCCACGTACGCGTTCCAGCGCACCCGCTTCTGGCCGCGCCCCGGCACCGGCGTCTCCGCCGGGCTCGCCGGCGCCGGCCTGGCGACCGCCGACCACCCGCTGCTCGGCGCCGCCGTCACCCTCGCCGACACCGGCACCGTCGTGCTCACCGGCCGGCTGTCGACCCGCACCCACCCGTGGCTCGCCGACCACGCCTTGCATGGCGCGGGACAGTCCGGCGCGGTCATCGTCCCCGGCACCGCGCTGCTCGAACTCGCGCTGCGCGCCGGCGACGAGGTCGGCTGCCCGGTCGTCGACGAGCTCACCCTCGCCGCGCCGCTGACCCTGCCCGACCGCGGCGCGGTGGAGCTGCAGGTCCGGGTCGACCCGGCCGAAGGCGACGCAGACGCCCGGCCCGTCACGATCCACGCGCGGCCCGCCGACGGCGGCCACCCGTGGACCCTGCACGCCACCGGTGTGCTCACGACCGGTCAGCCGGACGCCGCCACGACGGCGGCGCAATGGCCACCGGCCGCTGCGGAGCCGGTCGACCTGGACGGGTTCTACGCCGGGCTCGCCGTCGCCGGGTTCCGCTACGGCCCGGTCTTCCAGGGCCTCGAAGCGGCGTGGCGGGTCGGCGACGACGTCTTCGCCGAGGTCGCGCTGCCCGGCGCCGCCGCCGGGGACGCCGACCGGTTCACCGTCCACCCGGCGCTGCTCGACGCGGCCCTGCACGCGGTCGCGTTCACCGGACTCGGCCGCACCGACCGCGGGCGGCTCCCGTTCGCGTGGACCGGCGTCACCGTCTACGCCGCCGGCGCGACCCGGCTGCGGGTGCGGCTGCAGACCCTCGGCGCCGACGCGGTGTCGGTGACCGTCGCCGATCCGGCCGGCGCCCCCGTCGCGACCGTGGCCTCCCTGACCCTGCGGGAACTGGCCGCGACCGCGCCCGCGCACTCCAACGTGGACGGTCTGCTCCGCCTGGACTGGCAGCCGCTACGGCTGGCAGCCGCCGAACCCCAGGCGCTGCGCTGGGCCGTCGTCGGCGAGGACCGCCTGGGCTTCGGCGCCGCGGCGGACGCCTCGGGCGTGCACCTGGAGTCCTACGCCGACCTCGCCTCCCTCGCGGCCGCCGCCGACAACGGTGCCCGCATCCCCGCGACCGTCTTCCACGTCAGCGCCGGCACCCCCGACACCGTCGCCGCCGCCCACGCGCTGACCGCGCGGGCGCTGGCGGACGTGCAGGAATGGCTCGAGAACCCGGCGTTCGGGGCGTCGCGGCTGGTGTTCCTCACCCGAGACGCCGTCGGCGACGACGTCCGCGACCCCGCCGCCGCGGCCGTGCACGGCCTGGTCCGGTCCGCGCAGTCGGAGAACCCCGGACACTTCGTCCTCGTCGACCTCGACACCTCCGCCGACTCCATGGCGGCGCTGCCCGCCGCCCTCGACAGCGGCGAACCCGCGCTGCTCCTGCAGGGCGGCACGGCCAGGATCCCGCGCCTCGCCACCGTCAACGGCACCGAGGAGCTCAACCCGCCGGACGGCCCGTGGCGGCTCATCCCCGGCGAGGACGGCACCCTCGAAGGCCTCACCGTCGAGCATGCCCGCGAGGCCGCCGGGGAGCTGCGCGCCGGCCAGGTCCGCATCGCCGTGCGGGCCGGTGGCGTCAACTTCCGCGACGTGCTCAACGCCCTCGGCATGTACCCGGGCGAGGCCGGCTCCCTCGGTCAGGAAGGCGCCGGCGTCGTCACCGAGGTCGGGCCCGGCGTCACCGGGTTCGCCGTCGGGGACCGGGTCATGGGCATGTTCCCCGGCGCGTTCGGGCCCGTCGCCGTCGCCGACCACCGCATGATCGTCGGCGTCCCGGCCGGCTGGTCCTACGCGCAGGCGGCGTCGGTGCCGCTGGTGTTCCTCACCGCGTACTACGCCCTCGTCGACCTCGGCGGTCTCCGCCCGGGGGAGCGGGTCCTCGTGCACGCCGCCGCCGGCGGGGTCGGCATGGCCGCCGTCCAGCTCGCCCGGCACCTCGGCGCCGACGTCATCGCCACCGCGAGCACCGGCAAGTGGCCGGTCGTGCGAGGGCTCGGCGTCGACGGCACCCACCTCGCCTCGTCGCGGACCCTGGCCTTCGAGCCGCAGTTCCTGGAGCTGACCGGCGGCGCCGGCGCCGATGTCGTCCTCAACGCACTCGCCCGCGAGTTCGTCGACGCGTCGCTGCGGCTGCTGCCGCGCGGCGGCCGGTTCCTGGAGATGGGCAAGACCGACGTCCGCGACGCCGACGCGGTCGCCGCCGCGCACCCGGGCGTGCACTACCGCGCCTTCGACCTCATCGAGGCCGGCCCCGACCGGATCGGCGTGATGCTCCGCGACCTCGTCGCCATGTTCGAGCAGGGGGTCCTCACGCCGCTGCCGGTCACCGCCTGGGACGTCCGCCGGGCCAGGGACGCGTTCCGGTACATCAGCCAGACCCGGCACATCGGGAAGGTCGTCCTCACCTTCCCGGCCCCGCTGCGCGGCGAGCACACCGCGCTCGTCACCGGCGGGACCGGCGGGCTCGGCGCGCAGGTCGCCCGGCACCTGGCGACCAGCGGGATCCGGCACCTGCTGCTGGCCAGCCGCAGCGGTGAACAGGCCGCCGGCGCCGCCGAGCTGCGCGCCGAACTCGCCGCGCTCGGCGCCGACGTGACCATCGCCGCCTGCGACGTCGCCGACCGGGACGCGGTCGCCGCGCTCATCGCGTCGGTGCCCGCCGACCGGCCGCTGACCGCGGTCGTGCACACCGCCGGCATCCTCGACGACGCCACCGTCGGCGGTCTCGACGCGGCTCGCCTGGCCGCGGTGCTGCGGCCGAAGGTCGACGCCGTCACGCACCTCGACGAGCTGACCGCCGTGCACGACCTGGCCGTGTTCGCGGTGTACTCGTCGGTGTCCGGGCTCATCGGTGGCGCCGGGCAGGGCAACTACGCCGCCGCGAACGCCTACCTCGACGCGTGGGCGCAGCGCCGCGCCGGCCGCGGCCTGCCCGCGACCGCGCTCGCCTGGGGTCCCTGGATCACCGCGAGCGGCATGACCAGCGACCTGACGGACGCCGACGTGCGCCGCATGTCCCGCGGCGGCCTGCGGCCCCTCGACCCGGCCCGCGGTCTCGCTCTGTTCGACGCCGCCGTGCGCCGCGCCGAACCGCTCGCCGTGCCGATGCTGCTGGACCTGCAAGCGCTGAAGGGCGACGCCGTCGCGCCGCTGCTGCGCGGGCTCGTGCGCGGGCCGGCGAGGAAGGCGGCCGGGCGGGGGACCACGGCCGGGGTGTCGCTGACCGAGCGGCTCGCCGCCGAGACCGCGGAAGGCCGCGAGACCCTGGTCCTCGACTTCGTCCGCGCCCAGGTCGCCGCGGTGCTCGGGTTCACCACCCCCGACGCCGTCCCGCCGGGACAGAGCCTGCTGGAGGCGGGCTTCGACTCGCTCACCGCCGTCGAGCTGCGCAACCGGATCGGCGCCGCCACCGCGCTGCGGCTGCCCCCGACGCTCGTCTTCGACCACCCGACCCCGGCCGCGCTCACCACGCACCTGCTGCAGCAGCTGGGCAGCGTGGTGGTGCGCAAGGCGGAGCCGGTCCAGGAGAGCCGGGAGGATGGCATCGGGGCGATGTTCCGCGACGCCTGCCGCAACGGGCAGGTCGACCAGGGCTACGCGCTGCTGCGCGCCGCCGCCGCGTTGCGCCCCACGTTCAAGGCCCGCGCCGACTTCGGCCGCGAGCTGCAACCCGTCAAGCTGGCGTCGGGCCCGGCCCGTCCGGTGCTGATCTGCTTCAGCTCGTTCGTCGCGCTCGCCGGGGTCCACCAGTACGCCAGGCTCGCCGCCAACTTCCGGGACACCCACGACGTGTGGGCGCTGTCGGTGCCGGGCTTCCTCACCGACGAGCGGCTCCCCGCCACGTGGGAGACCGTCACCGACATGCAGGCCGAGCTCGTCCGCGAATGCGCCGGCGACCGCCCCGCGGTGCTGCTCGGCTCGTCCGGCGGCGGGCTGCTCGCCCACGCCGCCGCGACCCGGCTGCAGGACCTCGGCGCCCCCGCCGCCGGGGTGGTGCTGCTGGACACCTACCCGGCGACCGAGGACTCGCCGCTGGCGAAGTTCCAGGCGGAGCTCATCGACGGCATGTTCGACCGGCAGGGCCTCTTCACCACCCTCGACTCGGCCCGGCTGACCGCGATGAGCTGGTACTTCGACCTGTTCGGCGGCTGGCGTCCCCGCGACCTGCGCACGCCGACGCTGCTGCTGCGCTCCTCGGAGCCGATCGTCGCCGCCGGCCCCGACGGGCCCTACGCCCGGCACGAGTGGCAGACCTCCTGGCAGGGCGCGGACACGACGCTCGACGTGCCCGGCAACCACTTCACGATGATGGAGCACCACGCCGGCTCGACCGCCCAGGCGGTGCGGCTGTGGGTCGACGATCTGAGAGGTTCACGATGACCAGTGACTTGTGGGTCCGCCGGTACCACCCCCGGCCGGACGCCCCGGTGCGGCTGGTGTGCTTCCCGCACGCCGGCAGCTCGGCGCCGTTCTACGTGCCGGTCTCCGCGAACGCCGGGCCCGGCGTGGAGGTGCTGTCCCTGCAGTACCCGGGCCGGCAGGAACGGCGCAACGAGCGGCTCGTCGACGACCTCGACACGCTCGCCGCGCAGTGCACCGACGCGGTGCTGCCGTGGCTGGACCGGCCGTTCGCGCTCTTCGGGCACAGCATGGGCGCCACCGTCGCATTCGAGGTGGCGCGGCGGCTCACCGCCAAGTCCCTCGAACCGGTCCACCTCTTCGTGTCCGGCCGCCGAGCCCCGTCGCGCACCCGCGACGAGCAGGTCCACCGCCGCGACGACGCCGGCATCATCGCCGAGATGAAGTCGCTCAGCGGCACCGACACCAGGATCTTCGACGAGGAGGACCTGCTGCGCGAACTTCTGCGGATCGTCCGCAACGACTACAAGGCCGCCGAGACCTACGCGTACACCGCGGGCGAGCCGCTGCGGTGCCCGGTCACGGTGTTCACCGGCCACGACGACCCGAAGGCCAGCGTCGAGGAGGCCGACGCCTGGCGCTCCCACACGACCGGGCCGACGGTGCTGCACGTGTACGACGGCGGCCACTTCTTCCTCACCCGGCACCAGGCCGCCGTCCTCGCCGTCGTCAGCGGGTCGCTCGCGCCCGCCACCACCGGCTGAAGGGAGCCAGACCGATGCGGGTCCTGTTCGTCACCCTGCCGGAGAAGTCCCACCTGTTCTGCATGACACCGATCGCGTGGGCCGCCCGCGCCGCCGGCCACGAGGTCCGCGTCGCCAGCTCACCGGCGTTCACCGACGTCATCGCCCGCACCGGCATGACCGCGGTCGGCGTCGGCGACAACAGCAACATCAGCTCCGCGATGGCGCAGCACCGCGAGTCGCAGGAGGTCGAGTCCGTCGACTGGAGCGAGCTCGACCCGGCGAAGCTCACCTGGGAGCGGGAGCTGGAGCGGGCGCAGATGGGCGCCTGGGGCTTCGCCTACTACAACGAGCCGATGATCGGTGACCTCGTCGCGTTCGCCCGGCACTGGCGGCCCGACCTCGTCGTGTGGGATCCGCTCACCTACGCCGGACCGCTCGCCGCCACCGCCGTCGGTGCCGCCCACGTGCGCTCGATGTGCTTCACCGACGTGTGGGCGATGAAGCGGCAGCTGTTCCTGAAGCTGCGCGACGAACAGCCGGCCGACCGGCGCCAGGACCCGATGGCGGAGTGGCTGGGCGGGCACGCCGAGGCGCTCGGCGGCGCGTTCACCGAGGAGCTCATCACCGGGCAGCTCACCCTCGACCCGCTGCCGTCACGGCTGTCGGTGCCGTCGGACGTCCGCCGGCTCCCCGTGCGGTTCGTGCCCTACAACGGCCCGGCCGTCGTCCCGGACTGGCTCGCCGAGCCGCCCACCCGCCCCCGCGTGTGTCTGAGCCTCGGCGCCGCCAACACCGAACGCTACGGCGGCGACTACGTGTCGAAGGCCGCGATCCTCGAGGCCCTCGCCGACCTCGACGTGGAGGTCGTCGCCGCGCTGCTGCCGGTACAGGTGCAGGAGCTCGACCGGGTGCCGGACAACGCCCGGGTCGTCGAGTCGGTGCCGCTGCACGCGCTGCTGCCCAGCTGCGCCGCGCTGATCCACCACGGCGGCTTCGGCAGCTACGCCACGGCCCTCGTGCACGGGGTGCCGCAGCTGTGCGTCTCCACCGCGGTCGCCGACCAGACCCTGCGCGGCACCGGCCTGCACCAGGCCGGCGCGGGCCTGTTCCTGCCGCATGTGCAGGCCGGGCCACAGGAGATCCGCGACGCGGTCGCTCGCCTGGTGTCGGAGCCCGGGTTCGCCGCCAACGCCGCGACCCTGCGCGACGAGGCTCTCGACCGGCCCACTCCCGCCCAGGTCGTCACCGAGCTCGAACGGTTCGCGGAGGTGGCGGCATGAGTCTGGCGTTCATCCTGGGACAGAAGAACCTCGCCTACGACCCGACCGGCCTCATCGCACTGTACGAGCGGCACCAGGCCGTCCGGGACTCCTACGACCGGGCGGCGCAGTGGACCGGCATCGACGTTGCCCTGCTGCTGCGGACCGCCGACGACCCGACGCAGCGCTCCCGGACCACGTCGATCGGGCTGGCCGCGGCCATGCTCGGCATCGCCGACCTGCTCGGCGAGCACGGCGTACACCCGGCGATGGCCGGCGGGATCAGCCTCGGCGCGATGGTGTCCGGGGCGCTGAGCGGCGCGGTGGCCCGTGAGGACGTCATCGGGCTGCTCGGCCACACCGACGGCGACCAGCGCCCCGACCGGGCCGAGCTGCCCGAGGGGTGCGTCGCCGCGGTCCTGCCGCTCGGGCAGACCTACGAGTCGTTCTACGGCACCCGGCCCGGGGTCTGGTTCGCCGGCGACTTCGGCATGCACACCAGCGGCGCGTTCCGGATGCTGCTGCTCAGCGGCTACCGCGACGCCCTCGACGAGCTGGCCGCCGGCTACCCGCCGGAGTACTTCGTGTTCAGCGAGGAGACCGTCGCGGTGCACAGCCCGCTGCGGCACCGCGCCCGCGACGTGCTCGCCCGCATCGCCGCGGACATCGAGTTCACCGACCCGGCGGTGCCGATGTGCTCGTCGCTGGAGCCTCGGGTGCTGCACGGCGCCGACCAGGTCCGCAGCGAGTTCAGCCGCAACGTCGTCGAGCCGATCCGCGCCGACCACCTCACCGGCCAGATGCGCCGCCTCGGCGCGCGGCTCGGCGTCATCCTCGGCCCGACCCTGCCCCGGGACGGGTTCGAGTTCCCGTTCCCCGTCGTGTACGTCGACGCCCCGGACGACATCGACCAGGTCGTCGCCGCCGTCCGCGAGCACGACGTGCTCCTCCCCACGTGACCCCAGGAAGGCTGCCGGCATGAGCCTCGCGTTCATCTTCGGAACGAACCTGCTCAACTACGACCCGCGGGGCGTCATGGAGTTCCACGACGCCTACCCGGCCATGCAGAAGGTGTACGACAAGGTCAGCACCTGGACCGGGCTGGACCTGGACCGGCTGCTGCGGCGCCGGGAGGACGACGAGGAGGACCTGGAGGCCCGGTCGCGGCACGGCTCGGTCGCCCTCGCGGCCGCCATGGTCGGCATCCACGACGTCCTCGCCGCGCAGGGCATCCACCCGGCCGCGGTCGGCGGCCTCAGCCTCGGTTCGATGGTCAGCTCCTCCCTGGCCGGCGCGCTGCCCCGGGAGCGCCTCTTCGACCTGCTGATGCGGATGGACCACGTCGGCCCCCGCGACCCTTCCGGACCCGCCGAGGGCGTCGCGGTCGCGTTCCTGCCTGTCGGCGAGGACGAGGCGCTGCTGGTCGAGCCGAAACGCGACGGCGTCTGGCTCGCCGGCGACTTCGGCACCCACCCCACCGGCACGTTCCGCATCCTGCTGCTCAGCGGCTACCGCGAGGCCCTGGAGCGGCTCGCCGAGGAGACCGCCGCGTCCGGCGGGCTGGGTCAGGTCCAGGTGCAGGAGGCCAACTCGGTGGCCGTACACACGCCGCTGCGGCAAGCGGTCGCCGACTCGATCGCCGCCATCGCCGCCGGGGCCGGCCTCGGCGACCCGGTCCTGCCGCTGTGCTCGGCGCTGGAGCCGCGGACGCTGACGACGGCGGCCGAGGTCGCCGACATGTTCAGCCGCAACGCCGTCGAGACGATCCGCATCGACGACATGAGCGCCGGGATGCACCGGCACAAGACCCGCGTCGGGCTGGTCCTCGGCCCGTCGCTGCCGCGCGGCTGGATCGCCTTCCCGTTCCCGATCGTGCACGTCGAGTCGCCCGCCGACCTGCCCGAACTGATGGCCGCCATCTTCGACAACGGCGTCGTGCTCCCGCCCCGGCGGGTCTCATGAGCGGCCACGTCGCCATCTTCGTCTTCCCGGACTTCGGGCACTTCAACCCGACGCTGCCGATCGCCAAGCACCTGGTCGAGCGCGGGCACCGGGTCACCTACGTCGTCGACTCGATGTATTCGGCGGCGGTGTCCTCGGTCGGCGCGGCCCTGGCCGGCTACACCTCCGTCCGGCGCCGGCTCAGCACGGCCAGCCACGTCGAGAGCGCCGAGATCGCCGAGCTCGGTCTGGACATCCTCGCCGACGCCAACACCCGCGTCATCCCGGCCGCCCGTGCCGCTTTCACCGACGACCGGCCGGATCTGATCGTCTACGACTTCGAGAGCTTCGTCCCGGCCCGGATCCTGGCCCGGGAGTGGGGCACGAAGACCCTGCAGTACTTCCCGTACACGGCGTCCAACGACCACTTCTCGTTGCACGCCGAGACGATGGACCGCGACTCCGACTACGTGCACAAGGGGGTCGAAGCCATCCTGGAGATCCTCGCCGAGGTCGAGCCGGACCCGGCGAAGATGTGGGCGATGATGGCCGTGGCCGACGAGCACAACCTCGTCTTCCTGCCCCGCGCGCTCCAGCCGCACGGCGAGACCTTCGACGAGAAGTTCACGTTCCTCGGCCACTGCCTGCCGTCGACGCCACCGCCGGTCTCTTGGACCGCGCCTTCCGATGATGTACCGGTGGCCCTCATCTCCATGGGCACCGAGTCCAACGAGCGCACCGGCATGTTCCAGCTCTGCGCTGACGCCTTCGCCGACAAGACCTGGCACGTGGTCATGACCCTCGGCCGCGGCAACGCCCTGGACGACGGCGTGTCCGCGGTCAACGTCGAGGCCCACGAGTGGATGCCACACCTCGCGGTCCTGCCGCGCGCCTCGGTCTTCGTGACCCACGGCGGCATGGGCAGCCTCGTGGAGGCCCTGTACCACGGCTGCCCGTGCGTCGTCGTGCCGCACACCCCGGAGAACACCGTCAACGCCAAGCGCGTGCACGAGCTCGGCATCGGCCGCTACCTGCCCGCCTCCAACCTCGACCCGGCCACCCTTCGCGCCGCCGTCGACGAGCTCACCACCGACCCGGACGTCCTCGCCCGCGTCGCCGCCATGAGCGCGGCCATGCAGGCCGGCGGCGGCCCCTCCGAAGGCGCCGACGTCATCGAACGCCTCCTCACCGCACCCACGGGCTGACCCGCGGTCGGGAATCCGCGCTGGCGTGGTAGCACCGGTGCATGGCGCACAACGTCGTGCTCACCACCACGCCGGCGCGGCGGACCGCGGTCGTCAAGACCCAGACCACCTGGCAGGAGTTCCCGGGCCGGTGGAAGCCGATGCTCGACCAGGTCTGGGCCTGCCTCAACACGTACGGCATCACCTGCGGGTGTCGCAACGTCATGCTGTACCTCGACGACACCCCGCGGGTCGAGGTGGGCGTCGAACTGACGACGCCGTGCCCGCTCAGCGGCGAGGTCGTGCTGTCCACGCTGCCGGCCGGGCCCGGTCGCGACGACCGTCCACCGTGGCCCGTCCACCGGCCTGGCCGCCGCACACGAGGCCGTCGTGACGTGGTGCTCGCTGCGGCGACTCCGGCTCGCGGGGCCGCGCTGGGAGGTCTACGGGCCTCACCACGCTGACCCTGACCAGGTGGTGACGGAGGTGTTCCACCTCATCGAGCACGCAGAACCTTAGACCGTGTCTCGGTCGGGGCCGACCTTGCGGCCCCATGAGCAGGGCGACGAGGGCGCATCACCCGAAATCGGCGAGGGACGGACGCTGATCACCCGCCACACTGGCCTGGTGGCTGTGCCAGCGGGGACGGGGCAGTCCGACCAGCCGCCCCGGTCGCCCCGGGCGGCGGGGGTCGCGGGCATCGTCTTCGCCGTGCTGTGCGCCGCCGTGATCGTCGGCATCCGCATCGTGTTCCCGGAGCTGCCGCCCACCGCGGACCAGTGGCACACGAGCACGTCCGGCCGCACCGTCCTGCGGGTGGCGCTGGCGCTGCTGCCGTTCGCCGGCATCTCCTTCCTGTGGTTCATGGGTGCGCTGCGGGCCTTCATCGGCGGGCGGGAGGACAAGTTCTTCGCCACCGTGTTCCTCGGCGGCGGGCTGCTGTTCGTCGCGATGCTGTTCGCGCTGGCCACGGCCGCCGACAGCATGCGCTCAGTCGCTGACGCGTCGCCAGGCGGACCGCCACCCGAGCTGTGGCGCTACAGCCACCACCTCACGTACACGCTGCTGTCGAGCTACTGCATGCGCATGGCTGCCGTCTTCACCTTCGCGACGACCACGATCGGGCACCGCCTGCACCTGTTCCCGCGCTGGCTGGTGGGGCTGGGCCACCTCACCGGCGCGATCCTGCTCGTCGTCGTCACCCGAGTGCCCTGGTCAGAGCTGGCATTCCCGCTCTGGGTCCTGGCCGTCAGCTGCCGCATGCTCTCCGGCCGGCCTGCATGAATGCGACAGGGTGCGGGCCGGCACCCCTTCCCTGGGGCCGGCCCGCGGACTCGGGGTTCAGCGCGTCGGGGCGGGCACCGTGCGGTCCAGGTAGCGGTCCAGCAGCATGTCGAGGTAGCCGGGGCCGGCCGTGCCGAACGAGGGCACGAAGGCGCGGAGCCGGTCCAGGGACACCTCGGTGCGGGAGAACGGACCCGTCGAGTACACCCGGTCGGGGGAGACGCCGAGGCGCTGGGAGACGCCGTCGACGATGTCCTCGACCGGGAGGGGACGGCCGGAGGCGACGTTGACGACCACGTCGCCCGCGTCGGCGGTCAGCAGGCCGTCGATGGCGTGCATCAGGTCGCGGGCGTCGAGCAGGTCGCGGTGGGCGCCGCGGTACACGGTGACGGTGCCGCTGGCGACCTGGCGCACGATGGCCGGCAGGAGCTGGTGCGGGCGCTGGTGCGGGCCGACCACGTGGCTGAGCCGCAGCACGACGTGGCGCACGCCGGAGGCCCGGACGCAGGCCTCCAGGGCGAGCTTGTGCCGGCCGTACACCGACGGCGGGAAGAGCGGGCCGTCCTCGGTCGCCGGGGCGGTGGTGTGGCCGTACATGGCGAACGACGCGGTCGAGAAGTACAGCAGGGTCCGGTCGTGCGCGGCGCACCTGCGCACGGCGGCGTAGAGCGCCTCGGCCTCCCGGTCGAACTCGGCCGGGTCGGTGACGGACGTGCTCGACACGCCCACCGCGAGCGCCGTCACGTCCGGGAACCGGTCGCCGAACGCCGCGGTGAGGTTCTTGGCCAGGAAGCCGTTGCCGATGATCTGCATGTCACCCTCCCGACCGGGTCGGCGCCGGCGGGTTGCCGGCGCCGCGACAGCCACCCGAGCGGCTCATCCGACCGGTGTCACCTTCAACAGCCGCTGGGGCGCGATCGCGCCGATGCCGCCACCGTCGACCGCGGTCGAGGACAGGTGCGAGACCACGCGGTCGTCGACCGGGTCGTCGGCCGGGTCCTCCAGCACCCGCAGGTGCTCGTACGTGGTGCTGCGCTGGGCGGGGACACGGCCAGACGCGCGGATCAGGTGGATCATCTCCAGCAGGTTGGAGCGGTGCTTCGCGCCCGCCGAGGAGACCACGTTCTCCTCCAGCATCACTGAGCCGAGGTCGTCGGCGCCGTAGTGCAGCGACAGCTGGCCGATCTCCTTGCCGGTGGTCAGCCACGAGCCCTGGATGTGCGCGACGTTGTCGAAGAACAGCCGGGCGATGGCGATCATCCGCAGGTACTCCAGGGAGGTCGCCTGCGTCTGGCCCTGCAGCTTGTTGTTCTCCGGCTGGTACGTGTAGGGGATGAACGCCCGGAACCCGCCGGTGCGGTCCTGCACGTCGCGGACCATCCGCAGGTGCTCGATGCGCTCCGCGTTGGTCTCGCCGGTGCCCATGAGCATCGTGCAGGTCGACTCGACGCCGAGACCGTGCGCGATCTCCATGATCTCCAGCCAGCGCTCGCCGCTCTCCTTCAGCGGGGCGATCGCCGTGCGGGCCCGGGCCGGCAGCAGCTCCGCGCCCGCACCGGCGAACGAGTCGAGGCCGGCGGCCTTGATCCGCAGGATCGCCTCCTCCGGGCTGACCCCGGACACCTTCGCCATGTGCTGCACCTCGGACGCGCCGAGGGAGTGGATGACCAGCGACGGGTAGGCGTCCTTGATGGCCTTGAACATGCCCTCGTAGTACTCGACGCCGTACTCCGGGTGGTGCCCGCCCTGGAACATGATCTGGGTCCCGCCGAGCTCGACGGTCTCCGCGCAGCGGCGCAGGATGTCGGTGAGGTCGCGCTCCCACGTCTTGTCGCTCTTCGGCGGGGCGTAGAAGGCGCAGAACTTGCACGCCGTCACGCAGACGTTGGTGTAGTTGATGTTGCGTTCGATGATGTACGTGGCGATGTGCTCGACACCGGCGTACCGGCGGCGGCGCACCGTGTCGGCCGCGGCGCCGAGGGCGTGCAGCGGCGCCGAGCGGTACAGCTCCAGCGCCTCCTCGGGGGTGATGCGTTCGCCCGCGGCGGCTCGGTCGAGCACCGCGCTGGCAGATCGGAGCATGGCAGAGCCTTTCATGAAGTGGGTCACGGCGTTGACAGCAGGCGCACCTCGACGTCCGGCGGGAAGCCGGCGTCCGGCCCGCCGACCCGGCGGGCGAACTCGGCGATCCCGGCCAGCTGCCGCGCGCCGAGGCTGAAGTCGAGCGCCGTCATGTAGTAGCGGCGAAGGACCGCCGCGTCGAACGGCTCCCAGCGGGCCGCCTGCTCGCACACGGCGTCGACCTCGAGCAGCGACAGGTCCCGCGACGCCAGGAACGCCCGGTGCACCCGCTGGACGGTCTCGGGTTCGCGGGCCACGAAGTCGCGGCGGGCGGCGAACACCGCGAAGACGAACGGCAGGCCGGTCCACTCCCGCCACATCTCGCCGAGGTCGTAGACGTGCAGGTTGAGCCGCTGCGCGTCGGCGAGCGCGGCCCGCAGCGCGACGTCGCCGATGACCACCGCCGCCGGCGCGTCGCGGAGCATGACGTCCAGGTCCGGCGGGGCCGTGAAGTACCGCGGCCGCACCCCGACGAGGTCGCTGAGCAGCAGCGCGGCCAGCCGGACCGACGTGCGGCTGGTCGAGCCGAGCGCCACCGGCGCGCCGTCGAGCTGGTCGAGCGGCACCCTGCTCACGATGAGGCACGACATGACCGGCCCGTCGCTGCCCACCGCGATGTCGGGCAGCGCGACCAGGTCCCCGGCATGCTTCAGAAACTCCATCAGGCTGATCGGCCCGATGTCGAGCGTGCCGGCGGTGAGCGCGTCGCTGAGCCCGTCCGGGCTGTCCCGGCACAGGTCGAGGTCGAGCAAGCTGCCGGTGCGGGCGAGCCCCCAGAACAGCGGCACGCAGTTGAGGAACTCGATGTGCCCGACGCGCGGCCGCACGGGTCGGCGCCACCCGGCCGGTGCGATCCCGCCGGGGTACGTGAGCGTGCCGGTCGGTTCAGGCATCGCGACTCCTGCCGTTCGAGCGTTGGGAAGGCACCCGCGGACGACGGTCACTATCCAGCACCGGCCAGGCCCAGGTCCCTCGATCCACCCGAAGTCTGGGGGTTTCCCGGGTTCTTGCGTCGTGTCCGGCCCGTGACCAGACCCTGCGGCATCCTGGGCGGATGCGCGTGCTGTTCTCCGTGTCGTCGTGGCCCACGCACTACTCGTCGATGGTGCCCCTCGGCTGGGCGTTGCAGGCCGCCGGGCACGAGCTGCGGGTGCTATGCGCGCCGTCGCAGACCGCGGCGGTGGCCGGGGCCGGGCTGCCGCCGGTGCCGCTGCTGGGCGGGATGGAGGTCGCCGTCCACAATCGACTGTCCTACGTGCGGGAGGCGCTCGCCGGTCAGTGGCCGTACCCGTGGACGCCCCTGCACCCGGTCACCGGCGCGCAGATGTCCACACTGGACGGTTTCGACGCGGAGGCCTACGCGCGCACCGACGGCGCCCGGTTCGCCGAGGCGTCCGCGGCCGGCCACGACGCCGCCGTCGCGTTCGCCCGCGAGTGGCGCCCGGACCTCGTCGTCCACGACCCGGTCAGCACCGAGGGCCTTCTCGCGGCGTTGGCGGCCGGTGTACCGGCGATCCTCGCCCTCTGGGGCCCGGTCGGCACGCACGAGGCGCCGCCGGTCCGCATCCTGCCCGACGACCTCGGCGACTCGTTCGCCCGCCACGGCTTCGACCCGTTCGGCCCCGACCTGATCCGCCACGTGCTCGACCCGTGCCCCGACGAGGTGGCCCCACCGGTCGGCGGCGAGCGGCTCCCGGTGCGGTTCGTGCCCTACAACGGCCCCGGCGTCCCACCGCTCCGGCTGCCGCGCGGTTCACGCAAGCGCGTGTGCGTCACCTGGTCCACGGCGCTGAGCACGATGACAGGCCCGCGCTCGTACGCACTGCCGGCGATCGTCGAGGCGCTGAGCACCCTGGGCGTGGAAACGGTGCTGACAGCCACCAGGGAGGACGCCGAGGCGCTCGGCCCCGTCCCGCCGGGCGTACGCCTGCTGGAGCGGTGCCCCCTGTACGCGCTGCTGCCCGACTGCGACGCGGTCGTCCACCACGGCGGGGCCGGCAGCGCCATGACCGCGATGGTGAGCGGCACCCCGCAGCTGGCCATCACGTTCGCCAGCGAACAGGCCTGCCTCGCCACCCGGATCGCCGCCTCCGGCGCCGGCCTGCACCTGCCGGGCCACACCGCCACAGTGGCGACGATCCGCGCCGCCGTGGCCGCGCTGCTGGACGACGAGCGCCACCACCGGGCCGCGGCCGCCCTGCGCCGGTCAGCCGTCAACCGCCCGACCCCCGTCGAACTGCTGCCCCGCCTGGAGAAGCTGGCCGCCGGCTAGCGCGGTGACCACTACGTTCACCGGGGTAGGTGGTGTTGTGGTTCCTCGCCGCGTTGCCGCGTCGAGCGACGCCCCACCGTGCTGGTGGGGCGGGCCTCAGTCGGCCAACGGGCCCTGTCGCCCCTCCCATCGTGTTCACCGTCGCGTCGCCGGGTGTGGCGGCGTGACAGTGTGGTGGGGGTTGGCGGGGTCACGCCGGGACAGTCCGGCACCGGGGAGGTGTCGTCCTGCTCGACGGTGCGTGAGCACCTGCGGCGGCACCGCTGCTGTCGGGGTGCTGGTGCCGTCGCCCACGGCAGTCCCGGTGTGTCCAGGGGGTGGGTGGTGATGGTGGCGGCCGCGAACAGGTTGCAGTGCCGGCAGGGCATGGTCCGCCCGGCCGGTTTGGTGACCTTGCTGCGGCAGGTGGGGCAGGTTTAGGAGGTACCCCGTTCGTCGACGAGGTGGACGGTGATGCCGGCCCTCGACGAGGCGGGCCCGGCGGCGGGTCTTGCGCCACCGTCGCGATCCACGCTGCCCGGGTTCGGCGCCTGGGCGGCGGTCGCGCGGCGGCGGCGTTCTGTGTCGGTGAGGTGCATGCGGTGTTCGGCGCGGACTGCTCGCCCGGACACCAGTAGCCCGTGCCCGTCGGGCCCGCCGACGGCGTAGGAGGGATGACGCCGAGGTCGACGCCGGCGACCCGGGCCGGGTCCGGACCGTCGCCTGCCGGGTGCACGGTGACGGGGACTTCGGCGGTGACCTCGGCCCACACCGCTCCCGCTGACCACGGGTGGTCCGCAACCCGACCCGGCAGGTGCGCGACGCACCACCCGAGCAGCAGCAGGATCACGACGGCGAGGCATGCGAACACTCAAGCACAGGGGTACGACAGAAAGTCCGGTCAACGTTTCGTGGACACCGCACTAGCGCCGTCTGTGCCTGCGCGGCTGGGGATAGCGGCCGTGGTGCCAGTGGGTGCGCCGCAGCTGCGGCGCCTCGGGGTGGTCGAGCAGCCAGAGCAGGAACCGGGCCCGCTTCGCCGGGATCGACGAGGAGCCGTCGTCGACGCCGGCGAGCCGCTGCCGGAAGTCCGGCAGGTCCACGGCCCTGGCCAGCCGCGCCCAGCTGACGTCCTCGACGTGGTAGTCGCGGCGGATCACCAGCACGATCAGCTCGACGAGATGGCGCTTGGCCGCCACCGGCAGGTCCGCGAACTCGCGCGTGAGGTGGCGCAGCAGCACCTCCTTGGCCGTCCAGTTCTTCGCGGTCGCGAACCACTCGTCGGGGTAGCGGACCTCCCACTCCAGGTACCGGATCAGGTAGGGCAGACCCGGCCACGTGCCGAGCGGCTCCTTCAGGCCCAGGCCCTCGGGGAAGGAGAAGCTCTGCCGCAGCCGGTAGTGCTCCCAGCGGGACTGCCGCTCGGGGTCGTCCTGCCGGCTCCACACCTCGTTGTACCGCCGCAGCGCGGTGTGCATGAGCCGCCGCATGGCCACGAGCCGGCGGCGCGCCCGGGTGCGGACGACGGGGTCGTCGGCGACCAGGCCGGCGGTCCAGCCCAGTCGCGTCTCCCACGTCGTGTCCACGGCGACGGTGGTATCCCGGGGACCGGCCACCGCGCAAGCGGTTAAAGCCTGTCAGTGGCGGCGCTCGGCGAACTCGCGGATCGAGGCGACCATGTAGTCGATCATCTCGGCGGTGACGCCCGGGAAGACGCCGATCCAGAAGGTGCGCTCGGTGATGACGTCGCTGTTCTCCAGGGTGCCGCTGACGCGGTAGGGCTCGTCGCGGTATGCGGGCTGCCGGGCCAGGTTGCCGGCGAACAGCAGCCGGGTGCCGATGTTGCGCGACTGCAGGAAGTCCACCAGCGCCCGCCGCTCGAAGCCCGCGTCGGCGGTGAGGGTGATGACGAACCCGAACCAGCTCGGGTCGCTGCCCGGCGTCGCCTCCGGCAGCAGCAGGCCCGGCGTGCCGTCGAGGCCGTCGCGCAGCCGCTGCCAGTTGCGCCGGCGGGCGGCCACGAAGTCCTCGAGCTTGGTGAGCTGGGTCAGGCCCAGCGCGGCCTGGATGTCGGTGGCCTTCAGGTTGTAGCCGACGTGGGAGAAGATGTACTTGTGGTCGTAGCCGTACGGCAGGTCACCCATCTGGTAGTCGAACCGCTTGAGGCACTTGTTGTCCTGCCCCGGCTCGCACCAGCAGTCCCGGCCCCAGTCGCGCATCGACTCGGTGATCCGCGCCAGCTCCAGGCTGTCGGTCAGGATGCAGCCGCCCTCGCCCATCGTCAGGTGGTGCGCGGGGTAGAAGCTGACCGTCGAGTAGTCGCCGAACGTGCCGGTGGTCTGCCCCTGGTAGGTGGACAGGACCGCGTCGCAGTTGTCCTCGACGAGGAACAGGCCCCGGTCCTTGCACAGCTGCCGGATCTCCGCGACGGGGAACGGGTTGCCCATCGTGTGCGCCATCATCACCATGCGGGTCTTCGGGCTCAGCGCCGCCTCGACCCGCTCGACGGTGGTGTTGTAGGTGCCGAGGTCGACGTCGACGAAGACGGGGACGAGACCGTGCTGCAGCAGCGGGTTCACGGTCGTCGGGAAGCTGGCCGCGACGGTGATGACCTCGTCGCCGGGCCGCAGTCGCCGGTCGCCGAGCTCCGGTGCGGCCAGCGACGCGACGGCGAGGAGGTTGGCCGAGGAGCCGGAGTTCGTCAGGTGCGCCTTGCGCACGCCGATCGTGCGGGCGAAGAGCCGCTCGAAGCGCAGCGCGGTCGCGCCGGAGGCGATGCGCATCTCCAGCGCCTGCTCGACCAGCGCGGCCCGGTCGTCCTCGTCGAGGACCGCGCCGGACGGCATGATGTGGGTGACGCCCGGCACGAAGCCCTGATCGGCCGCCGCCCGGTCGCGGTGGAGCTTGCGGGTCTGCTCCAGGATGAGCTGCTTGACCTCGTCAGCCATGCGTGGGATCTCCGTTCGGTGCAGAGCTTCAATGGAAGGCGGTCGCGTGCGCCCGCGCCTGCAGCCACAGTGCGGCGACGGCGTCAGCGAGCGGCCGGGTCGGCTCCCAGCACAGGGCGCGCCGGGCGGTGCGGAGGTCGAGCGGCTGTGCGGTGATGCCCGCGTCCCGGCGTTCGCCCGGCGCGGCCGGACCTGCGGCCCGGGCGGTGCCCCCGGCGCACCGCAGCAGCAGGTCCACGAGGTCGGTGACGGCGGTCAGCCGCCCGCCGCCGACGTTGACGACGGACGGCACCCGGCTGGCCGTGGCGGCGCACAGGACGGCGTCGCCGACGTCGCGGACGTCGACGAAGTCGCGGTGCCCAGCCAGCGGCGGCAGCACGACATCCGAGGGGTCGGCGGCGAGCCGGCGCGCGATCCCGCCGAGCAGGCTGTCCGTGGGGGCCCACGGGCCGATGGCGGTGGAGATGCGCAGGACGACCGCGTCGAGGCGTCCCGCGTCGGCGGCGGCTGCCACGGTACGGGTCCCCGCCAGCTTGGTCTGCGCGTACCGGCTGACGGGGCGCTCGGCGAGGTCCTCGGTGAGCGGCGTGCCGGCCGGCTGGTCGCCGTACTCGTACGCGGACCCGATGTGCACCAGCCGGACGCCCGTCCGTCCGGCGAGGGCGCCGACGAGACGCTCGACCAGCAGCACGTTGCCGTCGTGGAGCCGGCGCTCGTCGCGGCCGTCGGCGCCCCACAGCGCGCCGGCGGCGTTGACGACGAGGTCCGGCGCGGCCGCCCGCAGCGCGGCGGCGAGGTCCTCGGGGCGGTCGCGGACCGGGTCCAGGGGCAGGGGCCGGCAGCCGGGTCGGAGCTGTTCGCCGGCGGTCCCGGGGTCGCGGACGGCGGCGGTGACCCGCCAGCCGGCGTCCAGCAGCGTCGCGCTCGCGTTGCGCCCGACGAACCCGGTCGCACCGAACACCACCGCGTGCGGCGCCGGATCGCGGGTGGGTCCGGTCGAGTGCATGACGGCCTCCTCAGCGCGTGCTGCCATCCTGCGGCAGGCGTCGCGGGTCGGCGCCGCACTCAGACGAAGTCTGGGGGTTTCCCCGGTCTCGGGGTCGCCGCCGGTCACGCCGCCGCCGGCTGCGGCTCGGGCGAAGGCTCCGGCGAAGGCGAAGGCGAAGGCGAAGGCGATGGCGACTGCGACGGCGATGGCGATGGCGACGGCGATGGCGATGGCGACGGCGCGGGGGCGTCGGGCAGCTCCCGTTCGAGGAGCCGCACCCGCGGGCGCAGTGCGGTGAACGCGACGATGCCCAGCAGCAGCGGGGCGGCGGCGAGGAAGACGAGCGCGATCCCGCCCGCGGTGCCGCCGCCGGTGACGCGCCCGAGCGTCCCGTGCAGGGGCCCGCCCGCGTCGACCAGCGGCGTTGCCGCGTACTGCGCGAGGGGGCCCGCGGTCGCGTACGCGAGCGGCTGCGCGGACCAGGCGATCATCCGCCGGACGGCGAAGACCCGGCCCTGCACCTCATGCGGTGTCTTGCGCTGCCACAGGGTGGCGGTGACCGCGTTCGTCACGGCGTACCCGGCGAGGATGCCGAACATGCCGGCGGCGGCGGTCCACACGGCGTGCCCGGCGCCCATGGCGACGACGAGGACCGCCTGCACTGTGGCGACGATGAGCACGGCCCGGATCCGGTGCCGTGGCTCGCGGGTGACGCTGATGACGGCGCCGCCGAGCACCATCCCGGCCCAGCCGACGGCCTCGACGATCCCGTAGGCGGCCGCCCCGGCGAGGCTCAGCACCAGCGGCGGGACCAGCACGATCACCCACTGCATGCCGAAGTTGTGCACCGCGAAGAACAGCAGCAGGCCGGACAGGCCCGGGCGGGCCCGGATGTACCGCCACCCGGCGCTGAGCTCGCCGGTGAGCTTCGCCTGGCGCTCCCGGGCCGGCGGGGGCGGCATCCGCCGCAGCGACCACAGCATCGTGCCGAGCGCGGCCGTGAACGTGAGCACGTCGAGCAGCAGCAGGCCGCGCAGCCCGAGCACGCCGTACAGGCTGCCGGCGATGACGGCGCCGAGGACCTCGCCGACGGCCTCGGCGAGCCCGACCCGGCCGTTGGCCTTGCTCAGGTGCTCCCGGGGCACGATCTCGGCGACGAGCGCGGAGAACGCCGGCCACTGGATCGCCTTGAACACCGACAGCAGGACCGCGACGACGTACACCATCCAGATCGCGAACATGCCGGTGCTGACCAGGATCAGGGCGACGAGCGTGACGGCGGCGGTGCCGGCGTCGCTGAGCAGCATGGCCCGGCGGCGGTCCCACCGGTCGACGAGGGCGCCGGCGAGCGGCAGCAGCACGATCCCGGGCAGCGTCGCGGCGAGGACCATGAACGTGAACGCCGCCGGTGAGCCGGTCTGGTCGTACACCCAGATGCCGGCGGAGAACGCGGTCACCGACGAGCCGATGAGGGAGACGGCCTGGCCCGCCCAGAGGACGTGGAACAGCCGCATGTCAGGCACCTTCCGTTTCCGAGGTCAGGTCGCCGAGCAGCGCGAACAGGTCGTCGAGGCGGCGTGCCACGGTCGCGGCGTCGTACAGGGCGGTGCTGTACTCGATCCAGCCGCTGATGCCGTCCGCCGTCTCGCGGCAGCGCAGGTGCAGGTCGTAGCGGCACGTGCCGCGGTCCACGTCGACCCGTTCGAGCCGCAGCCCGGGCAGGTCTTCCGCGCCCGGCGGCAGGTTCTGCATCGCGAACATGAACCGGCACAGCGGGGGCCGGTCGCCGGCGCGCGCGGCCGGGTCGTGGCGGTCGGCGAGCACCTCGAACGGGGTCCCCTGGTGCTCCCAGATCGCGAGCATCGTGGCGCGGACCCGCGCGACGAGCTCCGGGAACGTGGGTGCCCCGGTGACGTCCGCCGGCACCGGCGCGACATCGGCGAACGGGCCGACCTCGTCCTGCGTCGCCGTGTCCCGGCCGGCGACGGGCACCGCGACCAGGAACCGTTCGGCGCCGGACTGCCGGGCCAGCCACACCTGCACCGCGGCGAACAGCACCATGAAGGTGGTGGCGCCGGTCGCGTCGGCCGCCGCCCGCACGGCCGCGGACAGCTCGGCCGGGAGCGTGAAGCGGTGCGTGGCGCCGGCCAGCGACCAGGTCGCGGTCCGGGGCCGGTCGGGTGCGGCGGCCACGTCGACGGGTATCCCGCCGATTCGGTCGTCCCAGAAAGCGAGGTCCGAGGCGACGCGCGGGGAGAAGCCCGCGACCGGGGGCAGCGCCGGCCGGGCGCCGCCGGTGAAGTGGGCGTAGTACGCGACGATGTCGCGCTGGATGACGCTCAGCGACCATCCGTCGGCGACGGCGTGGTGCACGGCGATGCCGAACAGGTGCGTGCCGTCGCCGCCGCGGACGACGGTGGCCCGCAGCATGGGGCCGTCGTGGTGGTCGAACGGGCGGCGCAGATCGGCTTCCAGCAATGCCGCGTCGCCGGTCTGGTGGACCGTGATCTCGGCCGGCAGCACCGGCTCGACGACCGTGCTCAGGTGCCCGCCGGTGACCGGGAACCTGGTGCGCAGCGCCGGATGCCGGGCCACGACGGCGTCGACGGCCCGCGCCAGGGCGACGGCGTCCAGGTCGCCGTGCAGCCGGGCGGCGAAGCCGATGTGGTACGCCGCGCCGCTGTCCCTGTGCCGCAGCATGGCCTCCTGTGCCGGCGTCGGCCGGCCGGTGCCGCCCTCCACTGTGGAACCGTGGATGTCCACAGTGGAGGAGGACGGGACGGCGGCCGCGATCGCCGCGACGGTGCGCAGGTCGAAGACCGCCCGCAGCGGCACGTCCCGGCCGAACGCCGCCCGCAGCGCCGCGGCGAGGCGGGCGGCGAGCAGCGAGTGCCCGCCGAGGGCGAAGAAGTCGTCGTCGCGCCCGCACGGCCCGCGGTCCGGCAGCTCGGTGCCGAGCACCTCCTGGAACACGGCGGCGACCCGGCGCTCGGTCTCGGTCCGCGGCGGGTCGGCGACCGGGGCCGGGAGCGGCACCGCTGCCAGGGCCTTCCGGTCGACCTTCTGGTTGGTGGTGCGGGGCAGCGCGGCGACGGCGTGCAGGGTCGCGGGCACCAGGTGCTCCGGCAGCAGCTCGCGCAGCGCGGCCCGGAGCGCGACGGCGTCGACCCCGGCGGGTGCCACGAAGGCGGCCAGCCGGGCCGGCGACCCGGTGACCACGACGGCCGCCTCGGCGACGCCGGGCAGGCCGCGCAGGACCGCCTCGACCTCGCCGGGCTCGACCCGGTTGCCGCGGATCTTCACCTGGTCGTCGTCGCGGCCGACGAAGTGCAGCACCCCGTCGGCGTCGCGGACGGCGGTGTCGCCGGTGCGGTACGCGCGGGCGCCCGGCACCCCGGAGAACGGGTCGGGCACGAAGCTCGCCGCGGTCAGGTCCGGCCGGCCGTGGTAGCCGTCGGCGAGCCGGTCGCCGCCGATCCACACCTCGCCGGGCACGCCGGTGGCGGCGAGGTCACCGGCGGCGTCGACGAGCCACACCCGGGCGCCGGGCGCGGGCCGGCCGATCGGGGCGCCGCCGCGCTGGTCCGGCGAAGCATCGACGGGGTGCCAGGTGGTGGTCATGGTGGCCTCGGTCGGCCCGTACTGGTTGACGACCGCGGGCCGCCCGGCGAACAGGGCCCGGGTGCGGGCGGCGTCGTGCCGGTCGAGGACCTCCCCGGCGGTGAGGACCAGCCGCAGCCGTTCCCCGGTGCCGGGCCGGGACGCGGCCTCGGCGAGCAGCGCCCGCAGCAGGGTCGGCACGACGCTGAGCAGGCAGGTGACGCCGTCGCGGTCGATCGCGTCGAGGATGGCGGCCGGGTCGGTGGCCTGCTCGTCGGCGGGCAGCACGACGCGGGCGCCGGCGGCGAGCGGCCCGAGCAGGTCCCGGACCGACGCGTCGAACGCGAGCGCCGGCAGCTGCAGGACGGTGTCGCCGGGGCCGAGCCGGAACGTCGGCAGCAGGTAGCCGGTGAGGTAGCCGGCCGCGGCGGCGTGCGGGGTGCGGACGCCCTTCGGTGTCCCGGTCGACCCGGAGGTGTAGGCGAGGTAGGCCACCGACCGCGGCCTCGGCCGGCCGTCACCGGACAGGGCGGGGGCGGCGGGGTCGAGGCGCCGCACGGCGAGGCCCTCGGTGACGAGGCTGTGGGCGCCGCTGTCGCGCAGGACGGCGTCCCGCCGGGCCTGGGGGTGGCGCAGGTCGAGCGCGACGTACGCGGCGCCGGTCCGCAGCACGGCGAGGACGGCCACGACCTGGTCCGCGCCGCGGGGGAGCGCGATGCCGACGACGTGACCGCCGCGCACCCCGTTGGCGCGCAGCCGTCCCGCGAGGTCGGCGGCGCGCTCGCCGAGCTGCCGGTAGGTGACCGCGCCGGCGCCCGTGCACAGGGCGACGGCATCGGGGCGGCGGGCGATCTCGTCGTCGACGAGGGTGTGCAGGCAGGTCGGCGTGGGCCGCTCCGCGGGCTCCTCGCCGGTGAGCGCCTCCCGCTGCGCCGGGTCGAGCAGGTCGAGGCGGGACAGGGGCGTGTCGGGGTCGGCGGTGGCGCGGTCGAGCAGCGTCAGCAGGTGCCCGGCGGTGCGGGCGATGCGGTCGGCGTCGAAGCGGGCCGTCTGGTACACCAGCGACCCCGCGAGCCCGTCGGGCCCGTCCTCGAAGGACAGGTTGAGCTCGGCCTTCGCCGCGGACGGCACGAACGGCTCCGGGTGCAGCGTCACCCCACCGGCCAGGGTCGCCACGGCCGGCGCCTGGTCGATGGTCACGGTGTACCGGGTGAGCGCCGCCGCGTCCAGCCGCAGCGCCTCGACGAGCCGGGCAAACGGCAGCTGCCGGTGCTCGTACGCCTCGACGACCGCGGCCCGCACGTCGCGCAGCAGCCCCCGGAACGTCCCCGCGCCGGACACCCGCACCCGCAGCAGGACGGTGTTGAGCAGCGCGCCGACGACCTGCTCCAGCTCCGGGCGGGCCCGGTCGGCGACCGGCATCGCCAGGACGACGTCGCGGCTGCCGGTCCACCGGTGCAACAGCGTCACGTAGCCGGCGAGCAGCGCCATGAACGGGGTGCCGCCCTCGGCCGCGGCGAGGTCCCGCAGCGCGGTCGCGACCGGCGCGGGCACGGTGAAGCGGTGCGCGGATCCGGCGGGGTCGGGTGCGGCCGGGCGGGGCCGGTCGGCGGGCAGGTCGGGTCCGGCGGGCAGGTCCCGCAGGCGGTCCCGCCAGTACGCGAGCTCCGCGCCGAGCCGGTCGCCGCCGGCGAGGCCCTGCTGCCAGCGCGCGTAGTCCGCGGGGGTGCGGCGGGCCGGCACCGGCGGCTGCGGCCGGCCCTCGGCGGCGGCCTCGTAGGCGGCGACGAGGTCGTCGTGCAGGACGTTCATCGACCAGGCGTCGACGACCGCGTGGTGGAACGCGAGCGCCAGGACGTGCTCGTCGCCGGCGACGGCGATCAGGGCCGCCCGCATCAGCGGCGCGGCCGCCAGGTCGAACCCGGTGCCGGTGACGTCGCCGACGAGCGCCGCGAGCGCGGCCGCCCGGTCCGGCTCCGGCAGGTGCCGCAGGTCGTGCCGGTGGACGGTGGCGTCGATCCGGTCGGCGACGACCCGGCGGGGCGTGCCGCCGTCGGCGGTGAACGTGGTCCGCAGGGCCTCGTGCCGCTTCGGCAGCGCGGTCAGCGCGACCACGAGCGCGTCGGCGTCGAGCGGGCCGCGGAGCCGGCTGACGACCGGCACCACGTAGGACGGGTCGGCCGGGTGGAGCTGGTCGACGAGCCACATCCCGGCCTCGGTCGCCGACAGCTCCGGCACCGGGCCGGTCGCGGCGGTGACCGCGGGCAGCGGCGGGCCGGCGGCGGCCGCCCGGTCCAGCAGGACCGCAAACCGGGCCGGGGTGGGCGCGTCGAACGCCCACTTCAGCGGCGCGTCGACGCCGAGGGTCTGCTGGACCCGGGCGAGGAGCCGCACCGCGAGGATCGAGTGCCCGCCGAGGGCGAAGAAGTCGTCGTCGCGGCCGGCCCGTTCGAGGCCGAGGACCTCCGCCCACAGCGCGGCGAGCGCCGCCTCGGTGTCGCCCCGCGGGGCGGCGTAGGCGACGGGGTCGGATGCGGCGTCCGGCGGGTCGGGCAGCTGCCGGTGGTCGACCTTGCCGCTGGACAGCTGCGGCAGCGCCGGCAGCACCATGACGACGGCGGGCACCATGTACTCCGGCAGCCGGGTCCGCAGCCAGCGCTGCAGCTCGGCGGGGTCGGGCGGGGTGTCGCCCGGGGTCACGTACGCGACGAGACGGTCGTCGCGGGCGACGACGGCGGCGTGCCGGACGCGTTCGGTGAGCACCGATTCGATCTCGCCGAGCTCGACCCGGAAGCCGCGCAGCTTCACCTGCCGGTCGAGCCGGCCGAGGAAGTCGATGAGGCCGTCGTCGCGCCACCGGACCAGGTCGCCGGTGCGGTACAGCCGGCCGCCGGGCGGACCGAAGGGGTCGGGCACGAACCGGTCGGCGGTGAGGTCGGGCCGGCCGAGGTAGCCGCGGGCCAGCTGCACCCCGCCGATGCACAGCTCGCCGGGCACGCCGACGGGCTGCGGCTGGAGGTCGGCGTCCAGCACGTAGCAGCGCACGTTGGTGGTGGCGGCGCCGATCGGCACCCGCGGGTCGCCGTCGAGCCGGCAGCGGTCGGCGGTGACGTTGACCGCGGTCTCCGTCGGGCCGTAGGCGTTGTAGAGCTCAGCGCCGAGCGACGTGAGGAACCTGGCTCGCAGGTCGGGGGTCAGTGCCTCGCCGGCGCTCTTGACCACCCGCAGCGCGGGCAGCGGGGTGTCGCCGCCGTACGCCAGCAGCGCCGCGAGCATCGTCGGCACGAACCGCACGTAGGTGACCTGCTCGGCGGCGAGCAGCGAGCGCAGGTAGGCCGGGTCGCGGTGGCCGCCGGGCTCGGCGATGACCAGCCGGGCGCCGCTGCTCAGCGCGGCGAAGATCTCCACCACCGAGTCGTCGAACGTGACGTTGGTCTTGAACAGCACAGTCGCGTCGGGGCCGAGCGCGAACCGGTCGACCTGCCAGTGCACCTGGTTGTGGGCGGCTCGGTGACTGACCATGACGCCCTTGGGCCGGCCGGTGGAGCCGGAGGTGTAGAAGACGTAGGCGAGGTGCTCGGGCAGGATCTCCGGGTCGGTGCACCGGTCGGGCCGGGCCGCGATCCGGTCGCGCTCGGCGTCGACGCAGACGGCCGTGACGTCAGGAGCGAGGATCCCGGCGAGCGTGGTGTCGGTGACGACGAGGGCGGCGCCGGCGTCCCGCACGACGGTCGCGGTGCGGTCGGCCGGGTGGTCGGGGTCCAGCGGCAGGTACGGCGCGCCGGCCCGCACGATCGCGACGATCGCGACGACGAGGTCGATGCCGCGGTGCAGCAGCACGCCGACGGGCCGGTCCGGGGCGGCGCCGGCGTCGCGCAGGTGGGCGGCGAGCCGGTCGACCCGGGCCATCAGCTCCCGGTAGGTGACCTGGCGGCCGCTCTGCACCAGCGCCACCGCGTCGCTGTCGCGGCGGGCGGCGATACGGGCGGTGAGGTCGGGCCGGTCGGCGTGCGCCTTGACCGGGCCCTGCCACGCCGCGGTCACCAGCGCGCGCTCGGCGTCGTCCAGCAGCGGCAGCCGGTCCACCGGCAGCCCAGGGTCGGCGGCCGCGGCGGCGAGCAGGCTCAGGTAGTGGCGCATCGCGCGGCGCGCCGCCGGCTCGTCCCACACGTCACGGCGGTGCTCCAGCTCGACCTCGAGCCCGTCGGCGAGCTCGCTGACCGCGACGACCAGGTCGAACTTCGCGGTGTCCGGCCGGAACCGCTCGACCAGGGTCATCCGGGCCGCGCGGTCGGGTGGTCCGAGCCGCACCGTGGTGCCGGTCCGGGCGGCGGAGCTGTTCCAGTCGAACATGACCTGCACCAGCGGCGTCGCGCCGGTGTCGCGGTCGACCGGCAGCGCCGCGACCACCTGCTCGAACGGCACGTCTTGGTGGGCCTGCGCGGCGGCGGCCGCGTCGCGGACCTGGTCCAGCAGCGCCGCGAACGGCAGCAGCGGCGCGACGTCGGCACGGACCACGACCGTGTTGACGAACAGGCCGATGAGTGGCTCGACCTCCGGCAGGACGCGGTTGGCGACGGGGGTGCCGACGAGGATGTCGCGCTGCCCGCTGTACCGGTGCAGCAGCGCGTGCAGGGCCGCCAGCAGCACCACGTGCGGGGTGGCGCCGTGGGCGCGGGCGAGGGCCCGGACCGCGGCGGTGACGTCGGCGCCGACCCTGGCCCGCAGCCGGCCACCGCCCGTGTTCCCGGCCGGTCCGGGGCCCGGCGACGGCAGCTCGATGCGCTGGGCGGCGTCGGCGAGCCGGCCGGTCCAGTACGCCAGCTGACCGTCGAAGCCGCCGGTGGCGAGGCGGTGCGCCTGCCAGGCGGCGTAGTCGGCGTACTGGACCGCCGGGGCCTTGACCGCCGGGCCGGTGCCCAGGGCGGCGGCGTAGCCGGCGGACAGCTCCCGGGCGAAGACGTCGACGGACCAGCCGTCGAAGGCGATGTGGTGCACGGTGAGCACCAGGTGGTGCCGGTCCTCGGCGGTGCGGGCGAGCACGGCCCGCCACACCGGTCCCTCGCGGAGGTCGAACGGCCGCTCGTATTCGTCGCGGGTCAGCTCGTCCAGCCGCGCTTCGGTGGCGCCGGGCAGGTCCAGGCGGCGCAGCCGGAGCCCGACCGGCCCGGTCACCTGCTCCTCGCCGGTGCCGGTGCGCCGGTACGTCGTGCGCAGGACCTCGTGCCGCTCCTCGATGCCGCGCAGCGACGCCTCCACGGCGTCCGGGTCGAGCGGGCCGTCGATTTGCAGGGTGAAGATCACGTGGTAGGTCGGCGTGCCTGGGTCGAGCTGTTCGAGGAAGAGCAGGCGCTGCTGGGCGGGGGAGGCCGGGCGGGGCCCGCTGCCGGGTGTGATCGCCGGCTTCGGCGGGCCGGCGGTGAGCCGCGCCAGCCGCTGCTCCACCAGGGTCCGCACGTCGGTCGGCAGGAACTCCGGGCTGGTGCTGGTGCTCATCGGGGGTCCCCTCCGTCGCGGCGCGGGGCGCCGGCACGCCACGTCTGCAGACAGGCAACACGACGTGGACTAGGGAACTTGTTAATACCCACCGCCTACGGTCAGTCGCGGGCACCATCGAGACGGGGGACCTGTGCGGCCGACGGATGACGGGACGTTACGGACCGAGCTGGAAGCATCGGTCGAGCGGCTGCTGGACGTGCACGCGCGCGTCATGGCCCACGTGTACGCGCTGATCAGTGAGGCACCGGCCGAAGCCGCACCTGAGGCGGTGGCGGTGGCCGTACAGCAGCCGCCGCCGCTGAACGATGCGCCTTACCCCCTGTCGTCGACGCAGCGGGAGATCTGGTTCCTCGACCAGCTCGGCGACGCCTCGTCGCAGGCCTACAACGAGACCGTGCTGCTGGACCTCGCCGGGCCGCTCGACCCCGAGACGCTGCGCCGCGCGTTGGAGACGGTGGTGGCGCGGCACGACAGCCTCCGCACCGTGTTCGCCGCGGACGGGTCCTGGCAGCGGGTGCTGCCGCCCGCGCCGGTGGAGCTGCCCGTCGTGGACGCCGGCACCGGGCGCGCCGAGTGGCTCGACGGCCGGGTCCAGGAGACGTTCGACCTGACGCGCGGGCCGCTGCTGCGCGCCGCGCTGCTGCGCCTCGCGCCCGAGCACCATCAGCTGCACCTGCTCGTCCACCACAGCGTCGTGGACGGATGGTCGTTCGTGGTCGTCATCGACGAGCTGCTGCGCCTGTACGAGCAGCTGCGCACCGGCGTCTCCGCGGGACTGGTGCCCGCCCCGGCCTACCGCGACCACGTCGCGCGCCAGGCGGCCCGCCGTGACGGCCCGGCCGGGCAGGCGGCGGCGTCGTACTGGACCGAACGGTTCCGCGGGCCGCGGCCCGTGCTGCAGCTGCCGCTGGACCGGCCCCGGCCCGCCCGCGGTGCCGGCCGCGCGGCCCGCATCGACCTGCCCCTGGACCCGGCCGTCGCCGGCCTCGCCGCGACCCGGGCCCGCGAGCTGCGCACCACCCTGTTCACGGTGCTGTTCGCCGCGTACGCGCACCTGCTGCACCGGCTCACCGGCGACGACGACATCGTCGTGGGCATCCCGGTCGCCCATCGCGACCACCCCGGCGCGGACGTGCTCGTCGGGCACTGCAACACGGTGCTGCCGGTCCGGCTGGCCCGCGACGGCGCCGCCACGTTCGCCGAGCAGGTGCGGGCCGTCCAGCAGGCGCTCGTCGGCGCCTACGACCACCCCGACTTCAGCATCGATCTGCTCCGCGGCGAAGGCGCCGACCCCGCGCCGCTGCTGCGGACGTTCTTCAACCTCGACCGGGCCCGGGTCATGCCGCACCCGACCGGGCTGCGCGCCTCCGTCGTGACCCCGCCCGCGGCGGTCGCGAAGGTCGACCTGTTCGTCGACATGCTCGTCGTCGAGCGCGACCTCACCGTCGTCTTCGAGTACGACACCGCCCTGTTCGACGCGGTGACCGTGCGGGGCTTCGCGGCCATGTACGAGCACGTGCTGCGCGGCCTGACCGCCAACCCCGGCGACCGCGTCGACACCCTGGAGCTGACCCCGCCGGGGCAGCGCCGGGAACTGCTCGCCGCCGGGCGCGGGCCGCTGACGGCGCCGGTCGCCGCCCGCAACGTCCTGGAGCTGATCGAGCGGCAGGCGGCGGCGAGCCCGGACGCGACCGCGGTCGTGCACGGCGCCGAGCGACTGACCTATGTGGACCTCGACGCGCGCGCCGGGGCGCTCGCCGGGCGGCTGCGCCGCGAAGGCGTCGGGGCCGAGGACCGCGTCGGCGTGCTGCTGCCCCGCGGTGCCGACCTGGTCGTCGCGGTCCTCGGCGTGTGGAAGGCCGGGGCGGCGTTCGTCGCCCTCGACCCGGACCAGCCCGCCGCCCGCCGCGCCGCGGTCGCCGCCGACGCCGGGGTCCGCGTCGCGGTCACCACCGCCGCCCTGGCCGCGCAGTTCGACGGCACCAGCGTCCGCCTCGACGACCTCACCGCGGAGGACAGCCCCGCGAAGGCCCGCCGGCCGGAGGGTGCCCTCGCCTACGTCATCTACACGTCCGGGTCGACGGGCCGGCCCAAGGGCGTCATGGTCGCCGACGACGCGCTGCTGGGCGTGCAGCGCGGCTGGGACCAGGCGTACCGGCTGCCGGGCCGCGTCACCTCCGTGCTGCAGATGGCCAACTTCGGCTTCGACGTCTTCGTCGGCGACCTCACCCGCGCCCTGTGCAACGGCGCCCGGCTCGTGCTGTGCCCGCGCGACCTGCTGCTGCAGCCCGAGCCGCTGCTGGAGCTGCTGCGGCGGGAGGCCGTCGACTGCGCCGAGTTCGTGCCGCTCGTCGCCCGCCGCCTCGCCGAGCACGCCGCCGCGACCGGCGCGCGCCTGCCCGACCTGCGGCTGCTCATCGTCGGCTCCGACCTGGTGCACGCCGACGACCTCGTCAGGATGCGGGCGCTGCTCGGCCCGGGCGGGGAGGTCGTCAACTCCTACGGCCTGACCGAGGCCACGATCGACAGCACCTACCTCGTGCACGACCAAGCGGCGGACGGCGGCGCGCTGTGCCTCATCGGCGGGCCGTACCCCAACGCCGAGGCCTACGTGCTCGACGACGAGCTGCGGCCCGTCCCCGTCGGCGTGCCCGGCATGCTGTACGTCGGCGGCGGCCTCGCCCGCGGCTACGCCGGCCGCCCGGACCTGACCGCGGCGGCGTTCGTCCCGCACCCGTTCCCGTCGACGCCGGGCGCGCGGCTGTACCGCACCGGCGACCTGGCCCGCTACCGCCGCCGCGGCGACGGCCTCACCATCGAGTACCTCGGCCGCCGCGACCACCAGGTGAAGATCCGCGGCTACCGCATCGAGCTCGGCGAGGTGGAGGCGGCGCTGCGCGCGGTCACCGGCGCGACCGAGGTCGTCGTCCTGCCGCACCGGGGCGAGACCGACGGCGACGACCGGCTCATCGCCCACGTCGCCACCGGCGACCCGGACGCCGGCAGACAGCTCGCCGGCTGGCACGAGCAGCTCGGCGGGCGGCTGCCGCGGTACATGGTGCCCGACGGCTACGTGCTGCACGACGCGCTGCCGGCCAGCCGCAACGGCAAGGTCGACCGGGCCGCGCTGCTGGCCCGCGGCACCGACGGCGTCCAGGTCGCCCGGCGCGAGTACGTCGCCCCCCGCACCGACCTGGAGCAGCGGCTCGCCGGCGTGTGGTCCGACGTGTTCGGCCGCGAGCGGATCGGCGTCGAGGACGACTTCTTCGCCCTCGGCGGGCACTCGCTGCTGGCGACGCGGCTGGTCAGCCGGGTCCGCACCGCGCTGGGCCTGGAGCTGACGATCCGGGCGCTGTTCGAGACGCCGACGATCGCCGGCCTGGCCCGCGGCATCGGCGCGGCCCTCGGTGCCGCCCTCGACGCGGGCCGCGGCCGGGTGGTCGCCGGGGTCAGGCCCGCGCTGACCGCCGCGGCCGTCCGCCCGCCGGCCGTGCCGCTGTCGCCGGCGCAGCAGCGGCTGTGGTTCCTGCACGAGTTCGAGGGGCCCGCCGCGACGTACAACATCCCCCTCGCGCTGCGGCTCACCGGCCCCCTGGACCGCGACGCGCTGCGGGCCGCGTTCCACGACGTCGCCGCCCGGCACGAGACGCTGCGCACGACGGTGCGCACCGTCGACGGCACCGCCGTGCAGCAGGTCGCGCCCGCCGCCGCGGTCCGCGTCCCGTTCCTGACCTCGTCGGTGCACCCCGCCGACCTGCCGGCCGCGGTCGCCGCCGCCGCGGACGGGCCGTTCGACCTCACCGCCGAGCTGCCGCTGCGGGTGCACCTGTTCGCGCTCGGCGCCGGCGAGCACGTCGTCGTCGCGGTGCTGCACCACATCGCCGCCGACGCGTGGTCGATGGCGCCGCTGGCCCGCGACCTCACCGCCGCCTACGCCGCCCGCCGCGACGGTGCGGCGCCACGGTGGGAGCCGCTGCCGGTCCAGTACGCCGACTACACCCTCTGGCAGCAGCGGCTGCTCGGCGCCGAGACCGACCCCGACAGCGTCCTGAGCCGGCAGGTCGCGCACTGGCGGACCGTCCTGGCCGGCGCGCCGGCCGCCCTCGACATCCCCGGCACTGTGAGCGAGGGCGCGGGCGAGAGTGCGGGTGCGGGCGTGGGCTTCGCCGTCGACGCCGCGCTGCACGCCGGCCTGGCCCGGCTGGCCCGGGACGCGCGGGGCAGCGTCTTCATGGTCGTGCAGGCGGCCCTCGCCGCATTGCTCACCCGGCTCGGCGCCGGCACCGACATCCCGATCGGCAGCCCCGTCGCCGGCCGCCTCGACGAGGCCCTCGACGACCTCGTCGGCTTCTTCGTCAACACCCTCGTCCTGCGCACCGACACCTCCGGCGACCCGACCTTCCGGGAGCTGCTGGACCGGGTCCGCGACACCGACCTCGCCGCGTTCGCCCACCAGGACGTGCCGTTCGAGCACCTAGTCCTCGCCCTGAACCCGCCCCGCGTCGACGGCCGGCACCCGTTCTTCCAGGTGATGCTCGTCGCCGACGGCACCGAGCAGGTGCACGCCGAGCTGCCCGGCCTGCGGGTCACCGAGGAGCCCCTGGCGGCGGCGACCGCGAAGTTCGACCTGGTCCTCGTGCTGCGCGAGCGGCACGGCCCCGGCGGGCGCTGCGACGGCATCCGGGCCGAGCTGCGCTACCGCACCGACCGCTTCGACCACGCCGACGCCACCCGGCTCACCACCCGCCTGCTGCGGGTCCTGGCCGCGGCCGCCGCCGACCCGGACACGCGCTGCGCCGACCTGGACGTCATGGACGACGCCGAACGGGACCTGGTGCTGCACCGCTGGACCGGCACGGCACCGCCGTCGTCACCGGAGCCCGCGACACCGGAGCCCGCGACGCTGCCCGCGCTCGTCGAGGCGCAGGTCCGGCGGACCCCGGACGCGGTGGCGCTGGACGGTGCCGAGGGCACGGTCACCTACGCCGAGCTGGACGCCCGGGCCGGCGCGCTCGCGGCCAGGCTCCGCGCGGCCGGTGCGGGCCGGGACGGGCGGGTCGCCCTGGCGCTGCCCCGCGGCGCCGGTCTCGTCGCCGCCGCGCTCGCCGCCGGCAAGGCCGGGGCCGGGTTCGTGCCCGTCGACCTCGACGCCCCGGCGGCCCGCATCGAGCGGCTGCTGCGGGACGCCCGCCCCGCCGTCGTGGTCACCGACGCGGCGCACCGCGACCTGCTGCCGGACGTGCCGGTCCTGCTCGTCGACGGCGCCGACGACCCGCCCGCGCCCGCGGCCCTCATGGAGGCCCTGGTGGAGGCGCTGCCCGGCGACGAGGCGTACGTGCTGTACACCTCCGGCTCCACCGGCCGCCCGAAGGGCGTCGTCGTGCCGCACGCGGCCGTCGTCAACACCCTGCGCTGGTACGTCGCCGCCGCCCCCGTCACCCCGTCGGACCGGGTGCTGTTCAAGACCCCGCTCACCTTCGACCCGGCGCTGCTGGAGCTGTTCGGCACCCTCGCCGCCGGCGCCACCATCGTCCTGGCCGACCCCGACGGGCACCGCGACCCCGACTACCTCGTCCGCGCGATCGAGCGGTTCGCGGTGACGTCGGCGAAGTTCGTGCCGACCACGCTGCGGCAGTTCCTCGACGTCGTCGGCGCCGGCAGGTGTACGACCTTGCGCCGCGTCCTCTGCGGCGGCGAGGCGCTCTCCGCCGAGCTCGCCGGCAGGTGCCTGGACCTGCTCGACGTCGAGCTGCTCAACCTGTACGGGCCGACGGAGACGGCGATCGAGGCCACCGCCTGGCGGACCCGCCGCGGTGAGCTGCCGCGCCACGTCCCGATCGGCCGTCCGATCCGTGGCGCCCGCGCCTACGTCCTCGACGAGCGGCTCCGCCCGGTCCCGCCGGGCGCGACCGGCGAGCTGTACCTCGGCGGTGCCGGGCTCGCCCACGGCTACCTGGACCGGCCCGGCCTGACCGCCGCCGCGTTCGTCCCCGACCCGTTCGGGCCGCCCGGCGGGCGGCTGTACCGCACCGGCGACCTCGTCCGCTGGACCGGCGACGGCGAGCTGCTGTTCGTGCGCCGCGCCGACGCCCAGGTGAAGCTGCGCGGGGTGCGGATCGAGCCCGGCGAGGTCGCCGCGGTGCTGCGGGAGCTGCCCGGCGTCCTCGACGCGGCGGTCCTCGTGCGGCCGGTCGACGGCGAACCCGCGCTCGTCGGCTACGCCGCCCACGGCGCCGCCCCGGCCCCCCAGGCCGCCGGGCTGCTCAAGCGGCTGCGGGCGGTCCTGCCGGCGGTCATGGTGCCGGCGTTCCTCGTCCTCATGCCCGCGCTGCCGGAGCTGACCAGCGGCAAGACCGACGAACGGGCCCTCGCCGAGCTGCCGGTGCGGCCCG
This sequence comes from Dactylosporangium sp. NPDC050588, assembly GCF_040654975.1. Taxonomy (NCBI): domain Bacteria; kingdom Bacillati; phylum Actinomycetota; class Actinomycetes; order Micromonosporales; family Micromonosporaceae; genus Dactylosporangium; species Dactylosporangium sp. NPDC050588. Next base: position 43,252 of record NZ_JBFAJA010000042.1, read on the forward strand.
TCGCCGCGACCTACGTGGCGCCGCGCACCGCCGCCGAAGCCGCGATGCTGCGGGTCTGGGAGGAGGTCCTGGACCGGCCCGGGATCGGCGTCGACGACGACTTCTTCGCCCTCGGCGGCCACTCGATGCTGGCCACCCGCCTCGTTGCCCGTCTCCGCGCCGACCTCGGGGTGGAGGTGCCGGTCCGGGCGGTGTTCGAGGCGCCGACCCCGGCCGGGCTCGCCGCCTTCGTCGACGGCGCGACCGGCAGCACCCGCCCGCCGCTGGTGCCGGCGCCGCGCCCCGATGCCGTGCCGCTGTCCTTCGCCCAGCAGCGGCTGTGGTTCCTGTACCGGCTGACCGGCCCCAGCGCCACCTACAACGTGCCGCTGACGATCCACCTGACCGGCGCCCTCGACACCGCGGCGCTCGCCGGGGCGCTGCGCGACGTCGTCGCCCGGCACGAGAGCCTGCGGACCACGGTCGTCGAGATCGACGGCGTCGCCGCCCAGCGGATCGTGCCGGCGGCGGACGCCGGCGTCGAGCTGACCGTCGTCGACGGCGCCCGGGACCTCGACGACGCCCTCGCCACCACCTTCCGCCTGGAGCAGGACCTGCCGCTGCGCGCGTGGCTGCTGACGGCCGCCCCGGACGAGCACGTGCTGCGCCTGGTGCTGCACCACATCGCCTGCGACGGCTGGTCGATGGTGCCGCTCGCCACCGACCTCGCTCGCGCCTACGCCGCCAGGGTCGCCGGCGACCCGGTCCGGTGGGAGCCGCTGCCGGCCCAGTACGCCGACTACACGCTGTGGCAGCAGCGGCTGCTCGGCAACCCGCGCGACACCCGCAGCCTGCTGTCCCGGCAGACCGCGTACTGGCGGCGCGCACTGGCGAAGGCCCCGGCGGAGCTGGCGCTGCCGTTCGACCGGCCCCGGCCCGCCGTGCCGACGTCCGCCGGCCGCGGGGTCCGCTTCACCGTCCCCGCCGAGGTCCACGACGGCATGGCGGCGCTCGCCCGCGGCCACCGGGCCAGCGTCTTCATGGTCGCCCAGGCGGCCCTCGCGGCGCTGCTCACCGGCGCCGGCGCCGGCACCGACATCCCGCTCGGCACCCCCGCCGCCGGGCGGACCGACCCGGCCCTCGACGACCTCGTCGGCATCTTCGTCAACACCGTCGTGCTGCGCACCGACACCTCCGGCGACCCGTCCTTCACCGACCTGCTGGCCCGGGTCCGCGACGCCGACCTCGACGCCTACGCCCACCAGGACGTGCCCTTCGACCACCTGGTGCGGGCGCTGAACCCGGCCAGGTCCGGCGCCCGGCACCCGCTGTTCCAGGTGATGATCGTCGCCGACGACACCGGCCGCGGCGCGCTGGAGCTGCCGGACCTGCGGATGCGGATCGAGCCGGCCCCGTCGACGACGGCGAAGTTCGACCTCAACCTGATGCTGCGCGAGCGGCTCGGCCCCGGCGGCGCCTGCCTCGGCGTCGACGGGCTGCTCGAATACAGCGTCGACCTGTTCGACGACGCGACCGTCGCCCGGCTCGCCGAGCGGTACACGGCGCTGCTCGCCGAGGTCGTCGCCGACCCGGGCACCCGCTGCTGCCGCCCGTTCGATGTCCACGACGCCACAGTCCCAAGTTCCCGCTCCAGCTCCAGCTCCAGCTCCAGCTCCAGCTCCAGCTCCAGCGAAGACGGTGACCGCCGGTGAGTGACCTCATGCCCAACCCCTGGCTGCCGAACCGGCGGCGGGCGAGCGACACCGTGCTGCGGGTGTTCTGCTTCCCGCACGCCGGCGGCGCCGCGTCCGCGTTCCGGACATGGCAGCAGCACCTGCCGTACGGCCTCGAGGTGTGCCCGGTCCAGCTGCCCGGCCGCGAGTCCCGCTTCGGCGAGCCGCTGCCGACCGGCGTCGTCGACCTCGTCCCCGACCTCGCCGAGGCGCTGCTGCCCGCCCTGGACGTGCCGTTCGCGCTGCTGGGCAACAGCATGGGCGCGCTCGTCGCCTACGAGCTGGCCCGGCACCTGCGCCGCGACCACCTGCCGTCGCCGACCCGCCTGGTGGTGGCCGGGGCGAAACCGCCGGGTGGCGCCGCCCGCATGCCGGCGCTCAGCCACCTGCCGGACCTCGAGTTCGGCCGGGCGATGCAGGCCCGGCACGGCGGCATCCCCGCCGAGGTGCTCGACGACCCGCAGATCGCCGAGATCTACCTGCCGGTGCTGCGGGCCGACATGGCGATGGTCGAAGGGTACGTCCCCGAACCCGGCCCGCCGCTCACCTGCCCCGTCAGCGCGTACGTCGGCGCCGGCGACACCGTCAGCAGCGCCGAGGACGTCGACGGCTGGGCCGCGGTGACCACCGGCCGGTTCGACCGCCGGATCCTGCCCGGGGACCACTTCGCCGTCCTCGGCCACGCGGAGCTCGTCCTCGGCCGGCTCGCCGACGAGCTCGCCCTGCGCTGACATTCCTGTTGCAACGCTCGCCTTCGAAGGGACAGTGGCATGACCGACGACGAGACCCGCCGCTACACCGTGGTGGTCAACGACGAGGAGCAGTACTCGATCTGGGCCGAGGGCCGCGACATCCCCGCCGGCTGGAAGGACGCCGGCTTCACCGGTGCCCGGGACGAGTGCCTCGCCCACGTCAACGAGGTCTGGACCGACATGCGTCCGCTGAGCCTGCGCCGCGCGATGGAACACCAGAGCGCCTGAGCGCTCCTCCACCAGACCCCCTCTTGCGAAGGCGGTGCCGCTCATGGCGCTCGACGACCAGCCGTCCCTGCTCGCCCGGCTGCTCGCCGCGGGCGACGCCGACCGGGACCGGATACTTCTCGACGTGGTCCGGTCCGCGGTCGTGGCCGCCACCGGCAAGCCCGGGCCGGTGGACGCCGGGCTCGCGTTCCGCCAGCTCGGCGTGTACCGGGCGATCGGCACCCGGCTGCGGGAGGAGCTGGCGGTCGCGACCGGCGTCCGCATCCCGGCGACCCTGCTGTTCGACTACCCGACCCCGGCCGCCGTCGCCGGTTTCCTCCGCGACTCGCTGCTGGGCCCGACCTCCGAGGAACAGGTGACGTTCGCGCGGGCCGCCTCCGACGGCGCCGACGACCCGGTCGTGATCGTCGGCATGAGCTGCCGGTACGCGGGCGGCGTCGACACACCCGAAGCCCTCTGGCGGCTCGTCGCGGCCGGCTCCGACGCCGTCGGCACGTTCCCCACCGACCGTGGCTGGCGGACCGACCTCTACGACCCGGACCCCGACGCGGTCGGGAAGTGCTGCACCCGGCACGGGTCGTTCCTGCACGGCGCCGCCGAGTTCGACCCCGCGTTCTTCGGCATCAGCCCCCGCGAGGCCCTCGGCATGGACCCGCAGCAGCGGCTGCTGCTCGAGGTCGCCTGGGAGGCCCTCGAATCCGCGCGCATCGACCCGCTGTCGGTGGCCGGCCGGCCCGGCGGTGTCTACGTCGGCGTGCCCTACACCCACTACGGCCCGGCGCTGCACCGCCCCGCCGACGGCATGCACGGCTACCTGCTGACCGGCAGCCTCACCAGCGTCGCGTCCGGCCGCGTCGCCTACACCCTCGGGCTGGAGGGGCAGGCCGTCACCGTCGACACCGCCTGCTCGTCGTCGCTCGTCGCGCTGCACCTGGCGACGCGGGCGCTGCGCGGCGGCGAGTGCGAGCTCGCGCTCGTCGGCGGGGTCACCGTCATGTCGACGCCGGGCGTGCTGATGGAGTTCAGCCGCAAGCGCGGCCTCTCGCCCGACGGGCGCTGCAAGGCGTTCTCCGACGACGCCGACGGCACCGGCTGGGGTGAGGGCGCCGGCATGCTCGTGCTGGAGCGGCTGTCCACCGCCCGGGCCCGCGGCCACCGGGTCCTCGCCGTCGTGCGCGGCTCCGCGCTCAACCAGGACGGCGCGTCCAACGGCCTCACCGCCCCGAACGGCCCGTCGCAGCAGCGGGTGATCCGCGCCGCGCTCGCCGACGCCGGGCTGTCACCGTCCGATGTGGACGCGGTGGAGGCGCACGGCACCGGCACCGCCCTCGGCGACCCGATCGAGGCGCAGGCGATCCTCGCCACCTACGGCCGGGACCGCGGCGACGGCGACCCGCTCTGGCTGGGCTCGCTGAAGTCGAACGTCGGGCACACCCAGGCGGCCGCCGGCGTCGGCGGCGTCATCAAGATGGTCCTCGCCATGCACCACGGCGTGCTGCCGAAGACCCTCCACGTGTCGGCGCCCTCCACCCACGTCGACTGGTCCGAGGGCCGGGTCGAGCTGCTGCGCGACGCGGTCGCGTGGCCGGAGACCGGCCGGCCGCGCCGCGCCGCCGTGTCGTCGTTCGGGGTCTCCGGCACCAACGCGCACGTGATCCTGGAGGCACCGCAGGACGCCGACGACCCCGCCGAGCCCACGTCAGGGCCGGTGCCGATCGTGGTGTCCGGGCGCGGGGACGCGGCGCTGCGGGCCCAGGCCGGCCGCCTCGCCGGCTTCCTCGACGCCGACCCCGCGCCCGACCTCGGCGCCGTCGGCTGGTCCCTCGCCAGCACCCGCGCCGCCCTGCCGCACCGGGCGGTCGTCGTCGGTGCCGACCACGACGACGTCCGCGAGCAGCTGCTGCGGATCGCCGGCGGCGCAGTGCCCGGCGCGGTCGCCCGGCCCGGCGGCAAGGTCGCGTTCGTGTTCCCCGGCCAGGGCTCGCAGTGGGCCGGCATGGCCGTGCGGCTCCTCGACACCGACCCGGGCTTCGCGGCGTCGATCGCCCATTGTGAAGCGGCGTTCGCGCCGTTCGTGGACTGGTCGCTGACCGCCGTCCTGCGCGGCGAACCGGACGCGCCCCCGCTGAGCCGGGTCGACGTGGTCCAGCCGGTGCTGTTCGCGGTGATGGTGTCCCTCGCCGGGATGTGGCGGGCCGCCGGCGTCGAACCCGACGTCGTCGTCGGGCACTCGCAGGGCGAGATCGCCGCCGCGTACGTCGCCGGGATCCTCTCGCTCGACGACGCCGCCCGCGTCGTGGTGCTGCGCAGCCAGGCGCTGTCCGCCCTCGCGGGGAAGGGCGGCATGCTGTCGGTGGCGCTGCCCGCCGCCGACGTCGCCCAGCGGATCGAGCCGTGGGCGGGCCGGCTCGGCGTCGCCGCCGTCAACGGCACCACCTCCGCGGTGGTGTCCGGGGAGCCCGACGCGCTCGACGAGTTCACCGCGGTGTGTGCTGCGGCGGGTGTACGGACGCGGCGCGTCGACGTCGACTACGCCTCCCACGGTGTGCAGGTGGAGGCGATCCGGGACCGGCTGCTGGAGCTGCTCGCCCCGGTCGCCCCAGGTCCCGCCACCGTTCCTTTGCGCTCGACCGTCGGCGCCGACCTCGACGGTGTCACCGTCGGCGGCGCGGACTACTGGTACCGCAACCTGCGGCACACCGTCGAGTTCGCCGCCGCCGTCCGCGACCTCGCCGACGCGGGCGTGACCACGTTCGTCGAGGTCAGCGCCCACCCGGTGCTCACCGTCGGGATCCAGGAGACCCTCGAAGGCCACACCGGGGACGCGTTCGTCACCGGCACCCTGCGCCGCGACGACGGCGGCCGGGACAGGTTCCTCGCCTCGCTCGGCGCCGCCTGGGCGCACGGCGCGGCCGTCGACTGGACCGGCGTCTTCGGCCCCGGCCGGCGGACCGTCGCCCTGCCCACGTACGCGTTCCAGCGGCAGCGGTACTGGCTCGACGCGCCGCTGCTGGAGGACACGGACACGGCGGCCGGGGCGGCCGGGACCGTCGACGCCGAGTTCTGGGAAGCCGTCGAACGTTCGGACGCGGCCGAGTTGGCCGGGGTCCTCGCCACCGACGCCGGCGCGGTCGGCGCCGTGCTGCCCGCGCTGCGCACCTGGCACGAGCGGCGGGCCGTCCGTGGCCTGGTCGACGGCTGGCGGTACAAGATCCGCTGGGAAGCGCTGCCCGAGCCGTCCGCGGTCACCCTCACCGGCACGTGGCTGGTGGTGCACCCCGAGGCGGAGCCGGCCGCTCCGGTCGAGGCCGCGCTGACCGCCCACGGCGCGACCGTGCGCACCCTCGCCGCCGGCCTCGCGAACCTCCCCGACGCGCTGCGTGACGCACTGGCGGAGCCCGTCGACGGGGTGCTGTCGCTGCTCGGTACCGACGAATCGACGCCCGCCGGGAACCTGCTGCTCCTGCAGGCCCTCGCCGGCCTCGGCACCGCCGCGCCGCTGTGGTGCGCGACCCGTGGCGCGGTGGCCGTGGACGGCGAGCGGCTCGCCGCACCCGCGCAGGCGCAGACGTGGGGCCTCGGCCGGGTCGCGGCCCTGGAGTTCCCGCGGACCTGGGGCGGCCTCGTCGACCTGCCGGCGGCGCTGGACGCCCGCGCGGCGGCCAGGCTGTGCGCGGTGCTCGCCGGGCTCGGTGGGCTCGGTGGTGAGGACCAGGTCGCGGTGCGCGCCACCGGCGTCTTCGGGCGGCGCCTCGTCCACGCCGGCACCGGCACGACCGCACCCACCCGCGCGTGGCGGCCGACCGGGACCGTCCTCGTCACCGGCGGCACCGGCGCCCTCGGCGGGCACGTGGCCCGGTGGCTCGCCGCCGGCGGCGCCCCTCGGCTCGTGCTCACCAGCCGGCGCGGCGCCGACGCACCCGGCGCGGCCGACCTCGTCGCCGAGCTCGCCGCCGCGGGCACCGAGGCGAGGGTCGTCGCGTGCGACGTCGCCGACCGGGACGCCGTCGCCGCGCTCGTCGCCGACTGCGCCGGGCGGGGCGAGCCGATCACCACCGTCATGCACACCGCCGGCGTCGCCGACCTGGCCGCGCTGCCGGACCTGACCGCCGACGGGATGGCGTCGGTCGCCGCCGGGAAGGTCGCCGGGGCGCTGCACCTCGACGCCCTGCTGGACCGGGCCGCCCTCGACGCCGTCGTGTACTTCTCCTCGATCGCGGCGGTCTGGGGCGTCGGCGACCACGGCGCGTACGCGGCCGCGAACGCCCACCTCGACGCCCTCGCCGAGCAGCAGCGCGCCGACGGCGTCGCCGCCCACTCGATCGCGTGGGGCCCGTGGGCCGGCGGCGGCATGATCGCCGACTCCCTCGCCGACACGCTGCGCCGCCGTGGCGTGCCGCTGATCGACCCCGAGCCGGCGATGCACGCCCTGCAGCAGGTCCTCGACCACGACGACACCACGGTCGCCGTCGCCGACGTCGACTGGGAGCGCTTCGCCGCCGTCTTCGGCAGCGCCCGGCCCAGCCCGCTCATCGGCGCGCTGCCGGAGATCCGCCGCCTAGCGGACGCGGCCCCGTCACCGGCCGCGACGGGTGGCGGTGGCACGCTCGCCCGCGACCTCGCCGGAGCGGGCGGCACCGAACGGGACCGGGTCCTGCTCGACCTGGTCCGCGGTCAGGTCGCCCGGGTCCTCGGGCACGCGTCCGCGGCCACCGTCGAGAGCTCCCGGGCGTTCATGGAGCTCGGCTTCGACTCGCTGTCGGCGGTCGAGCTGCGCAACGCGCTCAACGCCGCGACCGGGCTGCGGCTGCCGGCGACCGCCGTGTTCGACCACCCCACGCCCGCGCACCTGGCCCGGTTCCTGCGCGCGTCGCTGTTCGGCGAGGCCCAGGACGCGCCGGCCGCCGCGCCGGTCACGGCCGCCGACCGCGACGACCCGGTCGTCATCGTCGGCATCGGCTGCCGGTACCCGGGCGGTGTACGGAGCCCGGAGGACCTGTGGCGGGTCGTCGCCGGCGAGGTCGACGCCGTCGGGGCGATGCCGACGGACCGCGGCTGGGACCTCGCCGCCCTCTACGACCCCGATCCCGACCAGGCCGGCACCACGTACGTGCGGGACGGCGGCTTTCTCTACGACGCCGCCGACTTCGACCCCGAGGCGTTCGGGATCAGCCCCCGCGAGGCGGTCGCCATGGACCCGCAGCAGCGGCTGCTGCTCGAGGTCGCCTGGGACGCCACCGAACACGCCCGGATCGCCCCGACGTCGCTGCGCGACAGCCGGACCGGCGTGTTCGTCGGCATGGCCGACCAGGCGTACGGCTCCCGGCTGCAGGCCGGCGCTTCCGGCCCATCGGGCCTCGAGGGGTACCTCGTCACCGGCGGCGCGTCGAGCGTCGCGTCGGGACGGATCAGCTACGTGCTGGGGCTGGAGGGACCGGCGGTCACCGTCGACACCGCGTGCTCGTCGTCGCTGGTCGCCCTGCACCTGGCGGTGGAGTCGCTGCGCCGCGGCGAGTGCGACCTGGCCCTCGCCGGCGCCGCGATGGTGATGTCGACCCCGGCCCAGTTCGTCGGCTTCAGCCGCCAGCGCGGCCTCGCCCGCGACGGGCGGTGCAAGGCGTTCGGGGCCGGCGCCGACGGGTTCGGCCTCGCCGAGGGCGCCGGCATGGTGGTGCTGGAGCGGCTCTCCGACGCCCGGGCCAACGGCCACCGGATCCTCGCCGTCGTGCGCGGGACCGCGGTGAACCAGGACGGCGCCTCCAACGGCCTCACCGCCCCCAACGGGCCGTCGCAGCAGCGGGTGATCCGCACCGCCCTCGCCGCCGCGGGACTCGCCTCGACCGAGGTCGACGCGGTCGAGGGCCACGGCACCGGCACCCTGCTCGGCGACCCGATCGAGGCGCAGGCGCTGCTGGCCACGTACGGTGCCGGGCGCGACCCGGCGGACCCGCTGTGGCTGGGCTCGCTGAAGTCCAACGTCGGGCACACGCAGACCGCGGCCGGGATCGGCGGCGTGATCAAGATGGTGCTGGCGATGGAGCACGGCCTGCTGCCCCGGACCCTGCACGCCGACGAGCCGTCGCCGCACGTCGACTGGTCGTCCGGCACCGTTCGACTGCTGGACCGGGCCCGCCCGTGGCCGGCGGGCGGGCGGCCGCGCCGCGCCGGGGTGTCGTCGTTCGGCATCAGCGGCACCAACGCCCACGTGATCGTGGAGGAGCCGCCGCCCACCGACGACTCGCCTGCACTTGCGGAGGCACCCAGCGCTGGGCTGGTGCCGATCGTGGTCTCGGCGCACGGGGCGAAGGCACTCGCCGCGCAGGCGGACCGGCTGCTGGAGTCGATCGGCGGGGCGCACCACGGTACCGACGCCGCCGACGCCAATGGTGTGGCACTGGCCGACGTCGGCTGGTCGCTGCTGACCACGCGGGCCGCTTTGCCGCACCGTGCCGTCGTCCTCGGCTCGGACCGCGCCGAGGTGGCCGGCGGGCTCGCCGCGCTCGCGGGCGGCGCCGACACGGTCGTGCAGGGCGTCGCCGACGTCGACGGGCGGGTCGTGTTCGTCTTCCCCGGCCAGGGCGCCCAGTGGGCCGGCATGGGCGCCGCGCTGCTGGACGCCGCGCCGGTGTTCGCCGAGTCGGTGCGGGCGTGCGAGGAGGCCCTGGCGCCGTTCGTCGACTGGTCGCTGACCGCGGTCCTGCGGGGCGAGGACGGCGCGCCCGGCCTGGACCGGGTCGACGTCGTGCAGCCCGCGTCGTGGGCGGTGATGGTGTCCCTGGCCGCGCTGTGGCGTTCGTACGGCGTCCGCCCCGACGCCGTCGTCGGGCACTCGCAGGGCGAGATCGCCGCGGCCTGCGTCGCCGGGATGCTCAGCCTGCCCGACGCCGCCCGGGTCGTCGCCGAGCGCAGCAAGGCGATCGTCGCGCTCGCCGGCGGGGGAGCGATGGCGTCGGTCGCGCTGCCCGTCGCCGTCGTGCGGGACCGCATCGCCGCCTGCCCGGGCCGCCTGAGCGTCGCCGTCGTGAACGGGCCCACGGCGGTCGTGGTCGCCGGGGACGTCGACGCAGTGCACCGGTTCGTGGCCGATTGTGCCGCCGACGGGGTGCGGGCGAAGCTCGTCGAGGTCGACTACGCGTCGCACTCCGAGCAGGTCGAGTCGATCGAGGCGGTGCTGCGGGAGGCGCTCGCGCCGGTCCGCGGGGTGCCCGGCTCGGTGCCGATGCTGTCGACCGCGACGGGGGAGTGGCTCGCGGGTCCCCAGCTGGACGCCGGCTACTGGTACCGCAACCTGCGCGAGACGGTCCACTTCGCCGACAGCGTGCAGCGGCTCGTCGAGGACGGCTTCCGGGTGTTCGTGGAGTGCAGCCCGCACCCGGTGCTGACCGTGCCGATCCAGGAGATCGCAGACGCGGCCACCGACAGCGCCTACGTGGTGGCCGGTTCGCTGCGCCGCGGCGACGGCGGGCCGGACCGCTTCGCGCGCTCCGTCGCGGAGCTGTTCGTGCGTGGCTGCGCGGTGGACTTCACGCCGCTGCTCGGCGCCGGCCGCGCCGTCGTGGACCTGCCGACGTACGCGTTCCAGCGGCGCCGGTTCTGGCTCGACGCGCCGCCCGCGGGCACCGCCGTGGCCGCTCCCGCCGACGACTGGTTCTGGGACGCGGTCCGGCGCGGCGACGTGACCGGGCTGGCCGGCGCGACGTCGGCCGACCCGGCGGCGCTCGCCGCGGTCCTGCCGGCGCTGCGGACCTGGCACGACGAGTCGCGGGTGCGGGCCGCCGTCGACGAGCTGCGCTACGCGGTGCGGTGGGACGCGCTCGCCGCGCCGGCGGAGGCCCGGCTCACCGGCCGCTGGCTGGTCGTGGCCGCCGGCGACGAGTCGGCCGGGGGCGCCCTCGACGGTCCCGCGGACGTGGTGCTCGCCGCGATCGCCGCCCACGGTGCCCAGGCCCAGCTGCTGCGGCTGCCGGCGGGCGAGGCGGACCGGGACAGGATCGCCGAGCGGCTCCGTGCCGTGGCGGACGGCCCGGTCGACGGGGTGCTGTCGCTGCTGGCCTGGGACGAGACGCCGCACCGCACGGTGCCGGAGCTGCCCTCGGGGCTGGCCGGCAACGTCGGGCTCGTGCAGGCGCTGCACGACACCGGCGTCGGCGCGAAGCTGTGGTGCGCGACCGGCGGGGCGGTCTCCGTCGGCGCCGGCGACGTGCTGCACCGCCCGGCGCAGGCGCACGTGTGGGGCATGGGCATCGTCGCCGGGCTCGACGACCCGGACGGCTGGGGCGGCCTCGTCGACCTGCCGTCCACGGTGGACGCCGCCGCGGCCGCGCGGCTGTGCGCCGTGCTGGCCGGGATCGGCGACGAGGACCAGGTCGCGATCCGCCCCGGCGGCGTCTTCGGCCGCCGGCTGGTCCGGGCGCCGCTCGCCGCCGACGGCCCGCGCCGCCCGTGGCGTCCACATGGGACGGTGCTGGTCACCGGCGGCACCGGGGCGCTCGGCGGGCACGTGGCGCGCTGGCTCGCCGGCGCCGGCGCGACCCGCCTGGTGCTGACCAGCCGGCGCGGGATGGCGGCGCCCGGCGCCGCGGACCTCGTCGCGGAGCTCGCCGCCCTCGGCGCCGAGGCGACCGTGGTGGCCTGCGACGTCGGCGACCGTGAGGAGGTGCGCCGGCTGCTGGCGGACCTGCCGGCGGGCGCGCCGCTCACCGCGGTCGTGCACGCGGCCGGGGTGCCCGGCGACGAGCGGCCCCTGACCGGGACCGGCCTGGCGGACATGGCCGCGGTACTGCGCGGCAAGGCGGCGGGCGCGATGCACCTCGACGCGCTGCTGGCCGCCGTGCCGCTCGACGCGTTCGTCGTGTTCTCCTCCGGCGCCGGCGTCTGGGGCAACCTCGGCCAGGCGGCGTACGCGGCGGGCAACGCCTACCTCGAGGCGCTCGCCCGGCACCGGCGGCACCGCGGCCAGGCCGCGACCTGCGTCGCGTGGGGCGCCTGGGCGGCGGGCGGCATGGTCGACGCGAGCGAGTCCGCCCGGCTCGCCGGACACGGGATCCTCGGCATGGACCCGCGGCACGCGGTCGCGGCGCTGCGGGACGCGGTCGAGCACGGCGAGGCCGCGGTGGTCGTGGCCCGGGTCGACTGGCCCCGGTTCGCGGACCTGTACTCGATGGCGAGGCACCGCCCGCTGCTGGACGAGCTGCACATCGGTGGGTCTCCGGCGTCCCCGGACGCGGCTCCGGCCGGGGACGAGCCCGGGTCGCAGCGGCCCGAGCCGGCACGGCGGCTGCTCGGCCTGACCGCCGACGAGCGGCAGCGGGAGCTGGTGCACCTGGTCCGCAGCCACGCCGCCGGCACCTTGGGCCACGCGACCCCGGACGCGGTCGCCGCGTCGCGGCCGTTCCGCGAGCTCGGCTTCGACTCGCTGACCGCCGTCGACCTGCGCAACAAGCTCACCGCCCTGACGGGGCTGCGGCTGCCGGTGACGGTGGTGTTCGACCACCCGACGCCGGCCGCGCTCGCCCGGCACCTCGACGCGGCGCTCGTCCCGGACACCGGCGACGGCCCGCTGGCGGCGCTGGACGCGCTCGCGGCGGCGCTGCCCGACGGTGACGTCGACCCGGAGACCCGGCGGCAGGTCGCGGACCGGCTGCGGAGCCTGTTGCGCCGCTGGGACGACGGGGCGGCCGAGGCGGCGGAGGGCCTGGACGAGGCCGACGACGAGGAGATGTTCGACCTGATCGACCGGGAGCTCGGCCTGACCTGACGCGTGGCGGGTGCACAGAACGGTGGCCGGGACATCGTCCCGGCCACCGTTCGTCTGCCTGGTGGTGCGCCCCGCTCAGCGGCGCACGTACTCGTTGAGCACCTTGGGCGGCCACGAACCGACGCCGAAGAGGCCCATGGAGTAGGCCTTCGACACCAATGCCGCCCGGTTCGGCACCTTGAACTGCCGCAGCATGTTGCTGACGTGGTACTCGATGCCCTGACGGCTCAGATACAGCTTTGCGGCCAGTTGTACGGTAGGGACACCGGTGGCCACTCCCTCGAGAATCTTGGCATTGATTTCTGTCAAGATCTTGTTGGGGCTGATGAGCACCCGCCGATCGTCCTCCCCCTTGTCGGGAGCGACCAGCACGACGATTGTCTTCAGCTGGCCGGCGTCGCCCTGCACCGCCATTCCGGTGAGTGATCCGGTGAAGGCGGTGCGGGTCGCCCAAATGGCGGCGAGATGCTCGACGAATCGTCCGCTGCGACCGGTGAGAAGTCGGTCGAACTGTCGGCGCATGTGCTGCCGCACACTCGGGTGCAGCAGCTCGGAGAAGTCGAATCCGTGCAGGTCGAAGCGCGGCTGGCCGCAGTGCTCCAGTAATGCTGCGTTTGTCTGCTGGATGCGCAGTTGTGGATTGAGGACGGCGAGGCCGACCCCGGTCCGTTCGACAATGGACAGAAACAGCTCGCCGTATTCGCTCGCGCCGACGAGCGCCGGATGGGGCTGCGGAAATGGACAGCACTGTTCCGACGATGTTTCACTCCTGTTTTGCCTGCGGAGCGGGTCGGTCCGAGTTGCGTCTTGAACGTCTGCCTTCAAGTTACCGACCAGAAGCATCGACACGTCTCCCAAATGCTCCAAATTTGAACTCGCATCGGGAGCCTTGCACGGCTTTCCGCGAGCGTCAACGCGAGCAAATCGGGCAGCAAAGACTGTGGTAGGCGTGCGCCTAGTTCGGTGTGGTGGACCGTAGTCGGCGGCGCGGCGTGGCCGGACGGGGACGCAGGGTGGCCAAGGTTTCCGTATGGGTGCCGGCGGTGGTCCATCCATGCAGGTCAACATGTGTCCGGACGGCCGGCGGACGGCCCCGGGAGCCGGATCTGGGCACCGAGCGCAACGGAATCCTGACCGAAGTCCGGTTCGGGCCGAGTTGTGACCGTCGGGTAGGTCGTACAGGCGGACATCGATCTTGCGAAAAATTTGAGCATTGACTTGAGAGTTCGCGGCCGCGAAGGCGTATCGATGAATGCTTTGAGTGGTGCGACTATTACCCGCGGTGATCTTCCGTTGTTTGGAGGCGAATGAGCTATTCGGCGGGTGGATCGGACATTTTACCCGCTACCCGGTTGAGAACCGCCTTTAGTGCGGATCTATTGGTGACCCCCAGTTTTCGGTAACAGTTGGTCAGGTGCTTCTCCACGGCCCGCTGGGAGATGCCCAGCCGCGTGGCGATGGCGTGGTTCGTCAGCCCGGCCGTGACCAGGTCCGTGACGGTCCGCTCGCCCGGGGTGAACGAGCTGATCCCGGGCACCAGCTGCTCGTGGTGCGCCTCGAGCGCCGTGGTGGCCGGCTCCATCAGCCAGGAGAGTCCGGCCGCGACCGCCAGCTGCCCGCCGCGGCGCAGATCCTCGCCGGCGCCCCTGCGCCCCGACGCGAGCAGCCGGGTGCCCCGGGCCAGCAGCGCGCGGGCCAGCTCCAGCTCGTTGGCGGAGTGCTCCAGCACGTCCACGGCGTCGTCGAGCAGGCGCAGCGACTGCCGGCCGTGGCTGAGCTCGCCCCAGACCCGCAGCGTGCGGCCGGTCGCCGCCGGCGCGCCCCAGGCGGCCGCCAGCCGGTGCTCCTCCGCGATGCACTCGACCGCCTCCTCGGCCCGCCCGAGCCGGTCCAGCAGCGGCGCGATCATCGTGCCGGTCGGGAAGAGCGCCCGGTTGCGCCAGCCGTGGGTGGCGAGCTGCTGCTGACACTCGGTCAACGCGACGAGCGCGGCCTGCGGTTCGCTGTTGTACAGCATCGCGCCGTAGAGCAGGTTGCGCACCATCGGCAGCATGCCCGTCTCGGCGGTCGCCCGCTCCGGACGCCACAACGCCGCGGTCCGCTGCCGCAGCCGGTCGTCCGGCACCGCGGCGGCGACCGCGAAGAGCATCGCGGCACCGACCGCGTCGTCACCGAGACCCTCCGGCAGCACGGCGAGCGCGTTCGCGGCGCTGGCCGCCGCCGCGCCGGGCTGCCCGGTGTGCAGCTGCTGAAACGCCAGCTGGGCGTGGACCTGCGCCGCGACCCGGCGGCACGGCGCGGCGTCGGAGACCCGGCTCGCCTCCGCCAGCCACGGCCGCAGCGCCGGCACCCGCTCGACGGCGACGGCGCCGGCGACGAGGAGCGGCGCGATCGAGGCGAGCGTGTCGTGGTCGACCGGCAACGCCTCGAACAGCAGCTGGGCGAGCGGCGCCAGCTCCTGCGCGGACAGCTCCGCCGACATGGTCGCGCAGAACAGCAGCACCGCCGCGAGCTCCCGCTCGGCCGGGGTGCGCGGCCGCATCATCCCGCCGCGCAGCCGGGCCGTCGCGGCGGCGAGCACGGCCGGGTCCTGCCAGCCCGCCAGCCACCGCCGCGCCTCCAGCCGCTGCGCCAGCGCCTCGACACCCGCCGGCCGCGCCGCCACCCGCGCCGGCGCGTCACGTCCGGGACCGGTGGTCGCGGGCTCTCCCTGTTGCTGTGGGTGGCTGGTGTACTGCGGGTGTCCGGCGGACTGTGCCGACTCCGTCGGCTCCCGGGGCCTCTGGGGCTTCGAGGGCTTCGAGGGCTTCGAGGGCTCGACGGGCCGCTCGACGGCCCGCCCGGTCGGCGCGGTCGGCGCGGTCGGCGCGGTCGGCCCGGTCGGCGCGGTCGGCGGCGGGGTGGCGGGGGGTTCGGGGGGTTGGGGGCTGAGGTGCCGCATGACGCCGTCGATGGCCTCGCCGGCGGCCTCCGCGCCGGACAGCAGCGCCATCGGCGGGATGCGGGCCAGCGCGGTGGCACGGGCGTCGTCATCGGGCAGCGCCGGGAGGGCCTGCAGCACGCGGCGCACCAGCGTCGACGGGTTGCCGCACCGCTCGGCGAGGGCGAGTTCGACGAGGACTCCGGCCCGTTCGGCACCGTCCGGCGGCAGCCCGCGCAGCGCCAGCCGCAGGTACCGCACCGCGCTGGCCACGTCGTGACGGGCGAGGGCGGCGGCCGCGGCGTCGGACAGCACGCCCGCCGCGTACGGCTGCAGCACCACGGCCTGCTCCAGGTGCGCCGCGATCCGCTCGGCGGGTGCGCCCGCCCGGTACAGCGCCTCCGCCGCCTGCACGTGACCGACCGCGAACGACTCCGGGCAGATCGTGGTGCCGACGACGTGCCGCACGACCGCGTCGAGCAACGGCTGCGGCTCGGCCGAGCCGTGCAGGCCCATCGCCCGCAACGCCCGGGCGGCCGTGCGCGCGTCGATGTCGTCGAGACCGGCGAGCCGCCCGACGAGCCCGGGCTCCGCGTCGGCGCCGAGCAGCACGCCGTGCAGCAGGAACGCGCACTGCGCCGCGGGCAGCGCGGTGACCGCTGCCGCGACCCGCCGGCGCAGCGGCTCGTACTCGCGCCCGGTGACGTCCGGCGTCTCACCGCCGGCGGCCGCTTCCCACCCGGCCGGCGGTGTCGCCCCGGCTGGCGGTGTCGCCCCGGCTGGCGGTGTCCATCCGGCTGGTGGCGTCGCCCCGGTCGGTGGTGTCGCCCCGGCTGGTGGCGTCGTCCCGGTCGGTGGCGTTGATCCGGTCGGTGGCGTCCGCCCGGGCGGTGGTGCCCAGCCGGCGGGGTTTGCCGCCAGTGAGCGCACGAGCAGCGGGTTGCCGCCGGTGAGCCGGTGGAGGCGGGCCGCCGCAGCGCGGTCCACCCCGACGCCGTGATTGCCAGCGGCCCCGTGCTTGCCAGCGGCGCCGTCAGCGCCAGCGACGCCGTCAGCCCTGGCCGTGCCGTCAGGTCTGGCCGTGCCGTCAGTCCTGGCCGTGCCGTTGGCCCTGGCCGTGCCGTTGGCCCTGGCCGTGCCGTTGGCCCTGGCCATGTCGTTTGGGCCAGCGGTGCCGTTAGCGCCGGCCGTGCCGTTAGGGCTGGCCGCGTCAGCCATGCTGGCCAGGAGCCGCTCGACGCCGGCCGGGGACAGCGGGGCCGGTCGAAGCGTCCGGTCGGCGCGGGCCAGTGCGGCGCGGACCCCGGGCCGTTCGCCGGCCGCGTCGCCGTCCAGGACCGCGAGCACCGCGAGCACCGCCACGCCACCCGCCCGGCCGGCCTGACGGTCCAGCCGGGTGAGCCAGGCCAGGCTCGCGTCGTCGGCCCACTGCAGGTCGTCGATGGTGACCAGGAGCGTGCCGGTGCGCGCCGCGGCCGACCCGCGGATCTCCCGCCACAGCCGCGACGCCAGGCTGCGCGGCAGGTCCTGCTCGGCGCGGTTCGCCGCGGCCGCGACCACCGGGACCCCGCCTTCGGCGGCGAGGTCCGCCGCCCGTCGCAGCAGCGCCGACCTGCCCACACCCAGGCCGCCCGCGACGGCGAGGATGCCGCCCTGCCCGCCGCGGAGCCGGGTCACCGCCGCCCGGCAGAGCTCAACATCTTGATCCCGCTCGATCAGCACACCGGAGAGTGTTCCCCAGCCGCGCCACCTAGCACATCGGAAAGCTGCGATCTGCTGGTGATTCCGAGCCTGCGGTACGTGTTGCTCAGGTGCAGCTCGACCGTCCGCTTGGTGATGTCCAGGATCTCGGCGATGGCGGCGTTGGGCAGCCCGTTCGCGGCCAGCTCGGCGACCCTCAGCTGGGCCGCAGACAACGTCCCCGGGCCGCCGCCCGTCTCGGCCGGGGGCGGGCCGGCGTCGCGGTGCGCGGCGGCGCTCTTCCTGGCCGGGGCCGGTCCCTTGCCGCCGGCCCGGACGCTCCAGCCGTTGCCGGGCCCGATGCGGCCCGCGGCACGCAGGGCGGCGCCGGCGGCCGGGGAGCTGCGCCGCCGCGCCGCCGCGCGCTCCAGCGTCAGCAGCGTCTCGGCCGACCAGCTGCCGCGCATCGCGGCCCACAGCGCCACCACCGCCCGGTCGGCCCGGGTCGTCGCGTCGGCGTGCAGCAGCGACGCCCGCAGCTCGGTGAGCGCGACCGCGCCGGCCGCTCCCCACCGCTCTGCGGCCAGGCGCTCCGCCCGGAGCAGCGCCGCCGCCTCGGCATCGCGGCCGCGCCCGTGCTCCAGCATCGCGGCCTGGGAGCGCCACGGCAGCAGGGCCGGGTTACGGTACCCGGCGGCCAGGCACCGGCGGCCACACTCGTGCAGCATCCCCACGGCCGCGTCGACCTGACCGTCCGCGGCCTCCGCCAACGCCCGGGCGTAGAGCAGCTGCGCCCAGGCGATGCCGCGCTCGCAGCCCGGCGGCAGCGGCGCGTCGAGCACCGCACGGAGCTTCCGCCGCCGACCGGTCGCCAGCAGCTGCATGAGCTGCAACGCCCGCAGCCGGGGCAGGGTGCCGGCGTGCCAGGACTGCTCCGGCAGGCACTGGCGCAGGTCGTGCAGATCGCGTTCGGCGTCGTCGAGCCGGCCCGTGCGCAGCCACAGCTCGGCCCGGGCGGCGAGCGGCCAGGCGGCGGACGCAGCCCCCCGGGTCGCCTCGACAAGCCCGTTCAGCCGGTGCTCGGCCGTGGCGAAGTCCTCGGTGAGGGTCAGCGTGCGAGCCGCCGCCACCTGTACAGCGGCCGGCACCACGACCCCTGCCTCCGGGTCGAGCGCGGCGAGGGCGTGTCGGCGGGCCCGGTCCAGATCCTCGCCCGCCACCGCCTCCCGCCACGCCATGACGCCACGCCCGGCCGGGTCGGCGGCTTCGATGGTGGCGTCGCCCGGCGCGGGCACCCGGTCGCAGGTCAGCTCCGGCGGGATGCCGGCCCGGTCGGCCGCCAGCCAGTACAACGCCGCCAGCGCCGCCCGTTCCGCACCAGTCCCGGCGCCGGTGCCAGTCCGCGGTTGCGTTGGCAGTGCCGTGCCGGTCGCTGCATCGGCGCCGGCCCGCCGTGGTGGTGTCGCGGTGGGATCGGTGGCGGTCCGCTGTGGTGGTGGCGCGGTGGGATCGGTGGCTGTGCCGGTCGGAGACGGCGGCGCTGTGGCGGGACCGGTGGCAGAGCCGGTCCGCGACAGCGGTGCCGTGGCGGGACCGGTGACGGTCCGCGGTGGCGGTGGCGGTGCCGCGGCGGGACGGGCGATGGCGGTGCCGTCCCGAGGCGCCGGCGGCGTGGTGGGATCGGTGGCGGTGCCGGTCTGCGGTGGCGGTGTCGCGGGCGCTTGATGGTAGGCGGCGGCCAGCTCGCGCCGCGCGGCCTCGTCGTCGCCGCGGATCAGGAGCCGGTCGGCGGCCGCGATCCGGACCGCGGCCGCGCTGTCGGGTGCCGTCCGCAGCACCGTGCGGAACGTGCGGTCGGCGGCCTCCGGCGCGCAGCTCAGCTGCACGTCGCCGAGCGCCAGGAGAGTGGCCAGCCGCGCCTCGTCGCCGATCGGCTCGCACAGGGCCCGGCTGTACAGCGCCGCCGCCGCCTCCCAGCGACGTTCGGCGCGGGCGGACGCGGCGGCGGCCAGCAGCGCGTCCAGCGCCCAGCCTGGCCAGCCCGGCCCGGTCGCGGACAGCAGCCGACCCACGAGCACCGGCGGCAGGCCCTTGTCGTGGGCGGATTCGGCGGTGTGCCTGCGCAGCGCCGCCCGTTCGGTGCCGTCCATCGCGGCGAGCACCACCTCGGCGACGAGCGGATCGGCGGGGTCGAGCCCAGGACAGCCGGGCAGCCCGTGCGTGAGCCGGCCCGCGAGACGCTCCGGCACACCCGGCCCGAGCAGCGCCCGCACCCGCAGCCAGCGCAGCTGCGGGCCGGGCAGGTCCGCCAGCCGCTCGGCGACCCGGTCCCGCCGCACCTCCCGGCACGCGGCGTTGAGCGTGTCGAGGTCCGGGTGCGGCCCGCAGCGGCGCACGGCCGCCAGCAGCACCGCCGGGTCCCCGGCCGCCGCGGCAGCCACCAGCACCGCAGGGTCCCCAGCCGCGGCGGCAGCCAGGAGCGCCTCGGTGTGTGCGTCGACCCCCCGACCCGCGGCAGCAAGGGCGGATCGCCACCGCGTGGCGGTGGTCGCGGTGCGGGTCGGCGCGGTCACGACGCACCCCCGTCGTCGGCGATCAGCGCCGTGAGGTCGCCAGTCGCGGCGACGGCCAGGAGCGCTGTGGTGTGTGCGTCGATGCCCCGGCCTGGGGCGGCAAGGGCGGATCGCCACCGGGTGGCGGTGGTCGCGGTGCGCGCCGGTGCGGTCATGTCGCGCTTCCGGCTGCGGTGATCAGCGGCGCGGCGGCGGCCAGGAGCGGCTGGGTGTGCGCGGCGACGCCCAGGTCCGCGGCGGGTGTGGATCGCCACTGGGTGGCTGCGGTCATGACGCGGTCCCGGCGGTGGTGATCAGCGGCGCGGCGGCGGCCAGGAGCGGCTGGGTGTGTGCGGCGACGCCCAGGTCTGCGGCGGCGGGCGCGGATCGCCACCGGGTGGCGGTGGTCGCGGTGCGCGCCGGTGCGGTCATGTCGCGCTCCTGGCGGTGGTGATCAGCGGCGCGGCGGCGGCCAGGAGCGGCTGGGTGTGTGCGGCGACGCCCAGGTCTGCGGCGGCGGGCGCGGATCGCCACCGGGTGGCGGTGGTCGCGGTGCGCGCCGGTGCGGTCATGTCGGGCTCCTGGCGGTGGTGATCAGCGGCGCGGCGGCGGCCAGGAGCGGCTGGGTGTGTGCGGCGACGCCCAGGTCTGCGGCGGCGGGCGCGGATCGCCAC